>JAHRWC010000209.1 GCA_019090365.1 Flavobacteriaceae bacterium | reverse complement strand
TAGATTAAATGTATATTTAAGTCAGAAAATACTTACTAATAAATACATTTTTTATAAATTGCCCTTGTCGAATGCATTATAGGTAAATTTTAAAATATCCCCTATGAAAAGAATTATACTAATAGCCGTATTGCTTATAACCATCACGTCGGTTAAAGCTCAAAAAAAAGAAATTGAAAAAGCCCGAAAGGAGATTCAAGCTAGAAACTTTGTTAGAGCCACTTCTTATTTAAGCCAAGCAAAAAGAATTTTTGCAGCAGCAGACAATGAAACACGTGCTGAGTATTATGTGGTTGATGCCGAATTGAAACTTGCTGAAAAGAGTTTAGACGCAAAACAAATAGAGTTAATTTCTCAATCATTAAGTCGCGCAAATAATTATGAAGTAACTTCATCACTTAAAGTTAGAATTTCACAAATTAATTTAAAAATCAAAGGATTTTCAGCAACTA
The DNA here is from genome assembly GCA_019090365.1 of Flavobacteriaceae bacterium. Classification (GTDB taxonomy): domain Bacteria; phylum Bacteroidota; class Bacteroidia; order Flavobacteriales; family Flavobacteriaceae; genus Marifrigoribacter. The sequence goes on along the minus strand of JAHRWC010000209.1, from coordinate 3,227 downwards.
TTGCAGCGAGTGAATTTGCTAATAAGAACTATTCGAATGCCGCTAAGCTATACAAAACAGCCTTTCAATCTTCCCAAGATAATAGTCATCTTCTCAAAGCTGCTAGAAGTCATTTACTAGCAAAAGAGTATAACGATGCTTTCAAATCATATAATAATCTATTTATAAAAGGATATACAAATGCCAAGACTCAATATGTAGCTACTAATGTGACATCTAATAAAAAAGAAGCATTTTCTTCAAAGGCGATTCGAGATGATGCAATAACAGAAGGTTTGTACAAAAACCCTGAAACTATTACAACCAAAAGCAAACTACCAGAAATATTACGAGGAATAACTGCGGCATCTATACCTCTTAATAAAAAACACGAAGCTGTGGCAATTATTGATAAAGCAGTAGCTAAAATGCCTGAAAACAAGATGCTACTAAATCAGGTTTCTCATCTTTATAAAAAATTAGAGGCACATGATAAATATAATGCTGTTTTAGATCAACTTATTAAAGTAAGTCCTAATGACCCAAGTCTATATTATAACTCTGCAGTGTATAGTGCACAAAATAACGATCATGAAAGAGCAAAGAAATATTACAAAAAAGCATTGGGAGTAGATCCTAACTATATAAATGCCAAAATAAACCTATCTATGTTGATTTTAGAAAAAGACAAAGTTATAAATGATGAAATGAATGATTTAGGGGAATCTGAAACTGATTATGCACGTTATGAGAAATTAAAGCAAAAACGTATCAATCTATACTATGAAGTGCTTCCATATTTAAAAAGTATTGTAAAGTCACAACCCCAGAATGAAGGTTTTGCTAAAAAATTGCAGAATATTAATAGCTTTATAAGTAAAGATACTAAATTAACTATATCACAAGAAAATTAGACTATTAGCGAGCAATCAAAAAGTTACACCAATAACACCGTTTAGATCAACTTTAACAATTCTACATCTAGTATGGTAAATAATGTGTATCTAAATAATAACTACTGCCTTTCTTTAGTTCAGTTCTAATGAACAAAAATTAATAAAGGTGATTTAATTTACCCCAACCAACCATCTCTATCTAAACTTCGATATTGAATTGCTTCTGAAATATGCTCGTTTTTAATGACTTCGGAAGCTTCTAAATCGGCAATCGTTCTTGCGACTTTTAAAATCCGATCATAGGCTCTGGCTGAAAGATTTAATCGCTCCATTGCAGATTTCAATAACTGAAGTGATGTTTCTTCTAAACGGCAATAAGAACGAATTTGCTTCACTCCCATTTGCGCATTGTAATGTATATTTTCATGCTTTTTAAATCGGTGTGATTGAAACGTTCTTGCTTTAGTAACTCGTTCTCTTATAAGAATACTAGATTCTCCCTTTCGATCTTCGCTTAGTTTTTCGAAAGGAACGGGGGTTACTTCAATATGAATATCAATCCGATCTAACAATGGTCCAGACACTTTACTTAAATAACGCTGCATTTCAGCAGGGGATGAAGTCATAGGTGCATCTGGATCGTTAAAATATCCACTCGGACTCGGATTCATACTAGCGACCAACATAAAACTCGATGGATAGGTTACTGTAAACTTAGCCCTTGAAATGGTAACCTCTCTATCTTCTAAAGGTTGACGCATTACCTCTAAAACACCACGTTTAAATTCGGGTAATTCATCTAGAAATAATACTCCATTATGAGATAAAGAAATCTCACCAGGTTGTGGGTAAGCTCCACCTCCAACTAGTGCAACATCACTTATAGTATGATGTGGACTCCGAAAGGGTCTTGAAGCCATCACGCCTCCTTTCTTCATGGTTCTCCCCGCCACACTATGAATCTTAGTCGTTTCTAAAGCTTCGCCTAAAGTCATTGGTGGTAAAATACTTGGCAATCGTTTTGCTAGCATTGTTTTTCCAGAACCTGGAGGTCCTATTAAAATAATATTATGTCCGCCAGCTGCTGCAATTTCCATACAGCGTTTAATCGATTCTTGTCCTTTGACATCTGCAAAATCGAATTCAGGGTTTTCGAGGTGGAAATTAAACTCAGTATCTATATCTACGATTATCTGTTCTAAGTCTTTACCTTGATCAAAAAAATCAATGACTTCTTTAATATTCTCTACACCATAGACTTCAATTCCTTCTACGATAGCAGCCTCTTTTGCATTTTGATTCGGAAGAATAAACCCTTTAAACCCTTCTTCTTTTGCTTTTATAGCAATAGGTAATGCACCACGAATGGGTTGTAATTGTCCATCCAAGGAAAGTTCTCCCATGATGATATAATCTTTTAGAGATGGTTTTTCTTCTATTTGTTCCGTAGCAATTAAAATGCCCATTGCTAAAGTAAGATCATAAGCAGAGCCCTCTTTACGTAAATCTGCAGGAGACATATTGATAATTAATTTTTTACCTGGAATTTTATATCCGTTATTTTGTAGCGAAGCAGCAATCCGATAATTGCTTTCACGAATAGCATTATCTGGTAATCCAACTAAATGATAGCCAATGCCTTTATCGACATTTACCTCAACGGTGATTGTGGTGGCTTCTACGCCAAAAACGGCGCTCCCATATACTTTTGTAAGCATATATAATATATAATGTGGGAGCTAGAAAGGAAGTTTGAAGATAGTATTTTATCTTTAATTACATGACAATTATCATAAAATATTTCGCTTAAAATTCGTATGTTTTATAAAAATATAAAATCATGTTATGGGTGATTTTAATACTGCTTTTAGTATCGATAATAATTTATTTATTATTCGCTAGACTATCACTGTTTATAGACACTTCAACAAATCGATACTTTATAAAACTCCTAGGAATTTGCAGTATCAATGCAGAGCGAGATGAAACTGAAATCTTAATATTACGAATGCATATTTTCTTTATGGATTTCAATTTTTATCCATTGCGTCCTGATGAAAAGAAAAAAAGAAAGCAAGAAAAAAAGAAGGGAAAATCTAGGTTCTCTTTAACTATAAAACAGGCTTATCGTTTAATTAAATCTTTCAAGGTAAAACGTTTGTATTTAGATTTAGATACTGGAGATTGCATTACAAATGCAAAACTGTATCCTGTGTTTGCGCTACTAAATTATAGGAAAGGGAATTTTAATTTAAACTTTAATGGAAGAAATAAATTGGTGCTGCATATTCAAAACAGGCCAATCAATATTATAAAATCATATATTAACTTTTAAACATGTATTATGGAATT
>JAHRWC010000208.1 GCA_019090365.1 Flavobacteriaceae bacterium | reverse complement strand
TTGTTTTGGCAATGCCATCAAGAAGATTACATCCTGGAATTGAAGACGGAACATTAGAATCAGAAATACTTACAAAACTTGAAGAATTACGTCCAAGACAAAGTGAAGAAAAAACTGAGTCAGAAGACGATACAACAGACCCAAGGTGGGACAAATTAAAGAATCTATTAACGGACAAATAATATAAGTAATGGCACATCCTAAAAGAAAAATCTCAAGAACTAGAAGAGATAAAAGAAGAACTCATTACAAGGCGACTACACCTCAAATTGCTACAGATCCAACTACAGGTGAATCTCATTTGTATCACAGAGCTCATTGGCATGAAGGTAAATTATACTATCGTGGTCAAATTGTAATTGATGCAGTAGAAGAAGTTGAAGCATAGGTAGTTATGCTTTTTAAAAATATAAACTCTCACAGAAATGTGAGAGTTTTTTATTTTTAACTTTCTTTAAATAGAAAAACTACTTACTTTGCGCTTGTTTTTGATGAATAATTAGTATTTTTCATCACTTTTTGAGGGTTTTTTGCCCATTTTGTAGATTTTAATTCAAATTTATGAGTAAAATTACAGCAGCAATAACAGCTGTAGGAGGATATGTTCCTGAATATGTACTTACCAATGAGATTTTAGAAACCATGGTAGATACAAATGATGAATGGATAACGGCACGAACCGGAATCAAAGAACGTAGAATACTTAAAGATAAAGATAAAGGTACTTCTTACCTTGCTATTCAAGCAGCAAAAGATCTATTGTCTAAAAGCAATGTAGATCCAGCTGAAATTGACATGGTTATTTTAGCTACAGCAACTCCAGATATGCCAGTAGCTGTTACAGGAGCTTATGTGGCTTCAGAGATTGGGGCTGTAAATGCATTTTCATACGATTTAATGGCGGCTTGTTCTAGCTTCTTGTTTGGTATGTCGACTGCGGCAAAATATATAGAGTCTGGACGTTATAAAAAAGTTTTATTAATTGGAGCCGATAAAATGTCTTCAATTTTAGATTATACAGATAGATCAACTTGTATCATTTTTGGAGATGGAGCAGGAGCTGTATTATTTGAACCTAATCATGAAGGTTTTGGAGTTCAAGATGAATACTTAAGAACAGACGGAGGAGGAAGACCACATTTAAAGATTGATGCTGGTGGATCGTTATTACCAGCTTCAGAAGAAACAGTTGCTAATAAACAACACTATGTTTTCCAGGACGGAAGAACCGTTTTTAAATTTGCCGTTTCTAATATGGCAGCGGTAAGTGAAAAAATATTAGATCGTAATAATATTACAGGAGATGATATTGCTTGGTTAGTGCCTCATCAAGCAAATAACAGGATTATAGAAGCAACTTCTAGAAGAATAGATCTTCCAGATGAAAAAGTAATGAAGAATATCCATAAGTATGGAAATACAACTTCAGCTACACTTCCTCTATGTCTTTTCGATTATGAAAAACAATTAAAAAAAGGCGACAAAATAGTATTTGCAGCTTTTGGAGGAGGATTTACATGGGGATCTTTGTATCTTACATGGGCATACGATTCAGAATAAAAATTTAAAAGAATTAAACCAACTAATATGAATTTAAAAGACATCCAAAATTTAATCAAGTTTGTGGCAAGATCTGGAGCCAATGAAGTAAAACTTGAAATGGAAGATATAAAAATCACCATTAGAACTGGAGATAACCACGGAAAAACAGATACTACAATAATTCAACAATTACCTTCTATGGGTGCTATTCAGCCTCAAGCGATGGTTCAACCACAAGCAGAAGCAGTAGTTGAAAAAGCGACTGAAGCTGCAGATGATACAGAATCTAAATATTTAACAATAAAATCACCAATCATTGGTACTTTTTATAGAAAATCTGCTCCAGACAAGCCAGCTTTTGTTGAGGTAGGTGATAACATTAAAGACGGAGATGTTTTATGTGTTATTGAAGCAATGAAACTATTTAATGAAATAGAAAGTGAAGTTTCAGGTAAAATAGTGAAAGTTTTAGTAGATGATGCTTCTCCAGTTGAATTTGATCAGCCTCTATTTTTAGTAGACCCATCATAAATTGTCAAACCACAAATCACAAAAATCAATATCTAATAACAGTTATTGACGTTTGAGGTTTGAAAATTTTCAAAGTATGTTTAAAAAAATATTAATAGCAAATAGAGGAGAAATCGCACTTCGTATTATTCGTACCTGTAAGGAAATGGGTGTTGAAAGTGTAGCAGTGTATTCTAAAGCAGATGAAGAAAGTCTTCATGTACGCTTTGCAGACGAAGCAGTTTGTATTGGACCTGCTCCAAGTAATGAAAGTTATTTAAAGATTTCAAATATTATAGCAGCTGCAGAGATTACCAATGCAGATGCCATCCATCCTGGATATGGTTTCTTATCAGAAAACGCTAAATTTTCAAAAATTTGTGAAGAACACAATATTAAATTTATTGGCGCATCTGAAGACATGATCGATAGAATGGGAGACAAGGCTAACGCTAAAGCAACCATGTTAGAAGCTGGAGTGCCTTGTGTTCCAGGTAGCGAAGGTGTCATCGAAACCTTTGAAGATTGTATAAAAACAGCCTTAGAAACAGGTTACCCAGTAATGCTAAAAGCATCAGCTGGAGGTGGTGGAAAAGGTATGCGTGCCGTTTGGAAACCAGAAGACCTTAAAGAAGCTTGGGATTCTGCAAGACAAGAATCTAAAGCAGCATTTGGGAACGATGATATGTATATGGAAAAGCTTATTGAAGAGCCTCGCCATATCGAAATTCAAATTGTAGGTGACTCTACAGGACGTGCCTGTCATT
>JAHRWC010000207.1 GCA_019090365.1 Flavobacteriaceae bacterium | reverse complement strand
CATGTATAGATTTTTAAAATTTATTCATGTAATCAATCAACTAATAATTTCTTACAAATAATCATTATGAAAAAACTATTACTACCCATATTTTTAGCATTCATTACGTATTCTTTTGCTCAAACTCCATGTGTTGGAGGTATGGCAGCAGGATATCCTTGTAGTGGATATGATTTACAATCTTATATTCCTTTTGCAGATTTTGGCGCAGGAAATTCTAATGATTCATGGGGATGGACAGATCCAGATGATGGCACAGAATACGTACTTGTAGGGCTTGATAATGGTGTTGCATTTGTTGATATTTCAGATCCAGTTAATCCGGTTTACTTAGGAAAATTACCTACACATACTGATTCAAGTTTATGGAGAGATGTTAAGGTATTTAATAATCATGCTTTTGTAGTAAGTGAAGCTGGCGGTCATGGTATGCAAGTTTTTGATTTAACAAGACTTCGTACTGTTGCTAGCCCACCAGAAACTTTTACAGAAGATGCACATTATGATGGTTTTGGAAGTGCTCATAATCTAGTAATAAATGAGTCTACAGGATATGCATATGGTGTTGGAACTAACACTTATAATGGTGGTCCACATTTTGTAAACATTCAAGACCCGTTAAATCCAGTTGGAGAAGGTGGTTATGCAGTAGATGATTATAGTCATGACGGACAAGTAGTAACATATAATGGCCCAGATTCAGATTATACTGGACGTGAAATATATGTTGGAAGTAATGAAAACGAAGTAATTGTCGCAGATATTACTGATAAAAATAATCCAGTAAGTATTTCAACAATTGGATATTCAAATACTGTTTATACTCACCAGGGATGGTTTACAGATGATCAAGTGTATTTTGTAGCTGGAGATGAAATTGATGAAATTGATTATGGATTTAATACAAGATTATTAATTTTTGATTTCACAGATTTAGATAACCCTACCTTATCATTTGAATATTCAGGACCTACCTCTGCAACAGATCATAATTTATATATTAAAGGAGACGATCTTTATTTAGCAAATTATACTGCAGGAATGAGAGTTATCGATATTACAGATATTGAAAATGGAAATATGACTGAAACTGGTTATTTTGATGTGTTCCCTTCAGGTGACAATTCAGGATATAATGGAGCATGGAATGTTTACCCATATTTTGATAGTGGAAATATTGTAATTACAACACTTTTTTCAGGAGGTTTATTTATTGTAAAAGAAAGTAGTTTAGGTACAAATGATTTTGACTTAAACCATGGACTTTCAATTTTTCCAAATCCAGCTTTAGATGAAATCAACATCAATTCAAGAACATCAAATATTACAAGTATTTCTGTTTCTGATGTAAGTGGTAAAGTTCTTTATTCTGAAAACAATTTAGATACAGATCAAAAAACTATTAATACAGCAACCCTTTCTGAAGGTTTATATTTTGTAACTATTAATAATCAAGTAACCAAAAAGATTATTAAAAAATAAAATTCAGATTTAAAATATATCAAGGCATCTATTTTATTGATAGATGCCTTGTTGTAACCAAATTATTGAAATTATGAAGAATAACATTTCAAGTCTACTACTTTTATTTTTCAATCTCGTATGTTTTTCTCAAACACCATGCGATAGTGGCATGGCTGGTGTTTATCCATGTAATGGTTTTGATCTTTTATCAGAATTTACAGTTCAAGATTTAGGATCAGATAGAGGTAATGATTCTTGGGGTTGGCAAGACCCTCAAGATGGTAAAGAATATGCAATTATTGGACTTAATAACGGAACCGCTTTTATAGATATTTCAGATCCTATAAATCCAATTTATTTAGGAAGAATACCTACTCATACAGAAGATAGTATTTGGAGAGATGTAAAAGTATATAACAACCATGCCTTTATTGTTAGTGAAGCAACAGGACATGGAATGCAAGTATTCGATTTAACAAGATTACGATCAGTAGCCAACCCACCAGAAACATTTACTGTAGATGCTCATTATAATGGGTTTGGAAATTCTCATAACATTGCAATAAATGAAGACACAGGATATGCATATAGCCTTGGAGACAATACTTTTTCGGGAGGCGCTCATTTTATTGACATATCAGATCCTGTAAATCCTATTGCTGCAGGAGGTTTTGCTGCAGGTGGCTATACACATGATGCACATATTGTTATTTATGAAGGTCCAGATTCAGATTATACTGGACGTGAAATTTATGTTGGAAGTAATGAAACTGATGTAGTGATTGTAGATGTTACAGATAAAAACAATCCTCAGCAAATTTCTTCTATTTCATATTCAAATGTAGCCTATACACATCAAGGATGGTTAACAGAAGATCATCGTTATTTTTTACTTGGTGATGAAGCCGATGAAATAGATTTCGGTTTTAATACAAGAACCATCATATTTGATTTTGAAGATCTAGACAATCCTACCTTTCACTTTGAATATTCAGGAACAACTTCTGCAACCGACCATAATGGTTATGTAAAAGGAGATAAATTCTATATTTCAAATAATGCAGCGGGCTTAAGAGTGTTAAACATTGAAGATATTGCTAATCAAAATATTTTTGAAGAAAGTTATTTCGATTCATATCCTGCAGATAATAGTGCTGGATATACTGGTGTTTGGAATGTATATCCATTTTTTGAAAGTGGTGTGATTGTAATGAGTGACAGAGAAAATATTTTATTTGTTAAAGATCCATTATTATCAACTAATGATTTTAATAGTACAGCTTTTTCTATACACCCTAATCCTGTTTCAAATGTGTTAACCATAGATTCAAAAAATGATGTAATTTCTTCAATTATTGTAAATGACATTAGTGGAAAACTACTTTATTCTGAAAACAATCTAAATACAATGACAAAAAATATTCAATTTTCAGAATATTCTAAAGGATTGTATTTCATTACAATTAACAACTGTCTCTTATACACATCTGACGCTGCCGACGAGCT
>JAHRWC010000206.1 GCA_019090365.1 Flavobacteriaceae bacterium | reverse complement strand
TCTGTGCCAATTTTCATAGCACATTGGTCTTGTTGAACCGTAAATTGTTTGAATTTAAAGGGTAAAGACATTTTTAAAGATACATCTCAATTAGTCCTTCAGGAGCTTCTAGGTGCATGATTTTCTTTTCTTTATCTACATTTTTAATGAAATCATCAATCAACGGAATTAATATTTCTTTTCCGTCACGATCTATTTCAAACAATGCTTGTGCAGTGCTGTCGTTAACTCCCGTGATTGTTCCGACTTTGCCAAAATTAGAATCTTCAACTTGATAACCTATAATTTCGTGAAAGTAAAATTTGTTTCCAGTAAGTTTTGGTAGAAAATCTAAGGGTAAATATAAATCACATTTTAATAAATAATCGGCACCTTCGTCGTCGTCTATATCTTCAAATTTAACTCGTAAGAGTGTAGACTTGTGTAGTGAGCTTCGTTCAACAAAAAATGGAATCAAATTTTTGTTTTTTTCAACAAAAACCGATTCCATTTCAGTATATATTTCAGGATCGTCTGTATCTAGTTTTACTAGTAACTCACCTTTAAAGCTATATTTTTTAACAATTTTGCCTAAAAAGAAACAGTCCTCCTTTTGCATTGTTAAAATTTATTCTTCTTCTTTAGTCGCAGGAGCTCCTTCTTCAGCAGCTTGAGCAGCTACATCATCAATGGTTTCTTCTTTAACCTCTTCTTCAGTAGTCTCTGCAGTTTCAGTAGCTTCTTCCACCACTTCTACAACAGGTGCTGCATCAGCAATACGTTGTTCGTTGATCGCTTTTTCTGCAGCAAAAGCAGCAGCAGCTTCTTTGTCTTTATCGTCGCTAAGTTTTGAGCGTTTTGCGTCAATCTTATTAGCTTTTTCTTCTAACCAAGCATTGAATTTTTCTTCAGCTTGTTCTTCTGTTAATGCTCCTTTACTAACACCACCAGCTAAATGTTTTTTCAACATCACACCTTTATAAGAAAGAATAGCTCTTGCAGTATCTGTAGGTTGCGCTCCATTTTGAAGCCATTGAACAGCACCGTCAACATCTAAATTTATCTCTGCAGGGTTGATATTTGGATTGTAAGTTCCTAATTTTTCAAGGTATTTACCATCTCTTTTTGAACGTGCATCAGCTGCTACGATCCAGTAAAAAGGTTTCCCTTTTTTACCATGTCTTTGTAATCTAATTTTTACAGGCATATGAATTAATTTTTGGGGTTCCCGACCCCTGTTTATAATTTAAGGAGCGCAAAGATAGTGTTTTTCACAATTTACACCACAAAATCACTAATATTTCTTTTAAATTTTTATGATAAATCTTTTTATATATATTTGTAACAACCTATTTATCTAAAGTATTAACCAATTTAACCAAATTACAATGAAAAATCTATTACTACTTTTATTTGTAACATGCCTATTTTATAGTTGTGAAACAGTCGAAATTAATGCTCCTGGATTTCAAGCAAACCTAGAAGGTTTCTTTTACAAAGCTAATGATAGCAAGGGAATTAGAAGATCAGGTAACAGTTATACTATTCAAGGAATAACCGAAAATGAAATCATCACTTTAAAAGTGAGTAGTTCTAATGTTGGTGTTTATGTATTAGGTGGTAATTCTGAAAATTACGCACTTTATGAAGACTCTGATGGCAACCAATATTCTACAATTCCTGGAGGTTCTGGTGAAATAAGTATCACTAGAAATCAAACAGATGCTAACTTTTTTAATGGTAATTTCAAATTCACTGCAATTCTAGCAGGACAAGATACTATTACAGTTGATAGAGGAGTATTTTTTCAAGTACCTTATGATGAAAACATAGACCTCCAAGATGATGATATTCCAAATACTACTGAAACATTTATTGCTAAAATAGATAATGAAGATTTTAATCCCTTTACGATTGACATTTCTCAAAATGCAACAAGCATTATAATTAATGCCTTTACGGGCTCTAAAATCATTAAGCTTATTGTTCCAAATGAAGTTACTGAAGGGGTACATCCATTATCAGAACTTGGTTATGATGCTTATGCCACCATAGACGGCACGTTACAAAATGCAAATACTGGATCAATAAATATAATTGAAAACGATACTGAAAACAGAATATTAAACGGTATTTTTTCTTTTCAAACCGAAAGTCATAATGTTACTGAAGGAACATTTAATATAGTCTATTTTTAATAGTAGATTTTTAAGAAATTTTAAAAAGCCTTATTTTAAAATAAGGCTTTTTTTATACGCTTTTCGCTACAATGTAACCACCTGTCCAGGCATTCTGGAAATTAAATCCACCTGTTATAGCATCAATGTTTAATACTTCTCCTGCAAAGTACAAGTCTGGATATAATTTACTATTAAAGTTTTTAAAATTTATTTCTTTTAAATCAACACCCCCAGCTGTTACAAATTCTTCTTTAAAAGTACTTTTCCCGTTCACATGAAATTTTGATTCAGTTAGCTGACTAGCTAAATCCTGCATTTGTTTTTTTGTAACATCTGCCCATTTTAAAGATTCAGAAATATTAGAAGCTTTAACTAAGCTCTGCCATAACCTTTTAGGTAAATCAAATTGTGCATTCTTTATAATAGTTTTCTTTGCTAATTCTTGACTAAATGACTGTATATTTTTAAAAGCTAAATCTATTTCCTTATCATGTAACCAATTCACTTTTATATAAAATTGATAGTTTAATTCATGTAATTCCCGAGCTCCCCAAGCAGATAACTTCAATACTGCTGGCCCACTTAAACCCCAATGCGTCACTAGTAATGGTCCATCATTCAAAAAAATCTTTTTATTATTATCATTAAAAACACTTACAGAGGCTTTTAAAGAAACACCCGACAAGCCTTCTATTCTTGGATCTTTAATATTAAATGTAAACAATGAAGGTACTGGAGATATTATTGCATGCCCTAAATGTTCTAATATTTTCCAAATTTTAGGATTACTTCCAGAAGCTAACACTATTTTTTTTGACTTATACGTTCCTTTACTGGTTTCTAACAACCAATTATCACTTTCTTTTTCAATGTTTTTTACTGAAGTGTTTGTTAATAATGAAATCCCAAGCCGTTTTGTTTCATTTAAAAAACAATCAATAATGGTTTGTGAAGAATCTGAAACTGGAAACATTCTTCCATCTTCTTCAATTTTTAAAGGAACTCCCCTTTTTTCAAACCACTCGATTGTATCTCCTGTCATAAATGTATGAAAAGGTCCAAGCAGTTCTTTTTCACCTCTAGGGTAATTTTTATTTAATTCATTTGGAATAAACTCAGCATGAGTTACATTACACCTTCCACCTCCAGACACTTTAACTTTTGTTAAAACGTCTTTCCCTCTTTCAAGGATTGCTACATTTAAATTTGGCTTATTTTCTAAAATATTAATAGCCGTAAAAAAGCCGGCTGCTCCTCCTCCAATTATTATTATATCGTATTGATTTTTCACTCTACAAAACTACATATTAATTCACGCAATAATATACTAATGTATTTCAATTTTAAACTCAAAATAAATTCTAGGTTTATTGATAATCAGTGAATACTTTATTAAAATTTTACACTTAAATCACGTTAATCATCTTTTAATCGTACACTTTACCTACAAAATGATAAATAATTAACATTTTAACGTTAAAAAGTAGGATAGTTCAGATAAAATGCTATTTTTGAGACCCTAACAACATTTTTAACACAAACCTTAACACATTATGAGAATTTTTAACCAAAGTAAACTAAACGTTACATCCCTATTACGTTTGGTTTTTTTACTTGTAGCTATTTTGTCATTTAACCAGACAATAGCACAAAACAAGAATACCCAAATTGACGCCGAATTTCAACGCCTAGTTGAAAAAGGAGCATTAACTGCTGATCAAGCGAGCAATTATATAATAACTGCTCAACATACTAGTAGAACGAGTGGTATACAACACATTTATTTTAGCCAAGCCATTAATGGTTTAATTGTAAATGGAACTGAATCTAGTATTCATTTATTCAATGGTAAAAAAATAAAATACAACGAAAACTTACTTTTAGGTGATGTATTTCAAGTAAAAGGAAATAGTTCACCTAGTATTACAGCTGAGCAAGCCATACGTTCTGTTGCTCAGAAAATGAGTTACAATATCAGTAATTTAGTAATAAATGAAAGCATTGGTGGAGTTGATCAAAAATCAATTTTTAACCATGGTGGGATTTCTAGAACAGATATTCCTGCAAAATTAGTATATCAGTTAAATGAAAACAATGAAATTTTATTAGCATGGGAATTTTCTATAGATGATATCACAAGTCCTGCAGATTGGTGGAACTTTCAAGTTAACGCATCTAATGGAGAGATTATAAGTAGAAATAATTTTATTGCAGCATGTGATCTGGGAGATAATCATGATCATGAT
>JAHRWC010000205.1 GCA_019090365.1 Flavobacteriaceae bacterium | reverse complement strand
TTATTTTGCTGATTGTCAATTAATGGACATTGATTTTCCAACTTATATGATGGGAATTATAAATTATGATGAAGCTAAAATTAATGATGCTGCATTAGAATAAACAATTAAAATTTATATCGACCAGTATTATTAGTTTCAATTAAATCTACAATACCTCCAGCAATGCCAGGAATTTTTTTGAAGTCTTGAACACTTGTAAAAGTTACACTATTAGCATTTCGATAACTAAAAATTGCCGCTGCTCTTGAAGGACCGACATATTCTAATGTAGACATTGCTGCTGAAGAAGCAGTATTAAAATCAACTATTGGTGGAGCAACTGCCGCTCCAAGAGAACTAGTATCTTGAGGAATGTTCTTGGAGGCTCCCGTTGCCCATGCCGGTTGAGTTGCCTTAACTGACCATGAACCATTTTTCTCTTCCATTTCTTTAACTGTTAAGTCTAAGCTACTTGCATATTGCCCTTCTGGATAATTAGAACCTCCAGAATTGAGAGGAGCTTTATAATTAACAACTACATCGTAAGACAATACAACACCATCACCTAATAGCACTTTTTTAGATGGGTTCTCTGTAACAGTCTTCATCTTGCTATTTGTTTTTTGAGTAAGAGGTGTTAGGTTCCAACGTTCAAAACCAGGGCCATGCATTTTATGATTTAATAAGTGACCAGCTACCCAAAGCCCTGGATATAGTTTTTTAAGAGCTTTTCCCATATCACTATCAACCGTTGGTTGGCTACCAGAAAGCCCGCCAGGGTTTAAAGATAATGGTTCAACTTTAACATGAGTCCCCATTTGTTCCCCACCACTTCCACGGGTCTGTTTGGTTATTACCTTACTAGGAGGAAGCTTAGGCAGGCCTAGATCGTCCAGTATTTTTACAATAGCATCAAAGGCTTTCTCAATTTTTTGACCTTTTGCTTTGGTCATTTCATCTCGATTTGCATTAATAATATCTGCTTGAGTTTTTAATTTGGCCAATTTATCTGCTGGAATATCTACTTCTTTTCCTGACTCAATTTTCCATTTTTTAGTTAGAAGAATGTTTTCTAGGGTTTGAGGGTCACTTTCAACTGTAACTTTCGACTTATTGTTACTACCTTTAAAATACAACTTATGTTTTTTTCCATCACTAGTTGTGAAATTTTTCTTCTTTTTCCACCATTGTAGCACTGCAGCTGCGGCTCCCTTAACTTTAGCTTTTCCTTTTTTAAGTAATTTCTTAAATGCACTCTTCGCCTTCTTAATAATTTTATCAACAGCTTTATCAATTCGTTTTCTAATTTTTCCTATAATCTTCTGAACTTTTCTTGCTAAACCGCCTATACCAAGAAGTGAAGCTAAGAAACCTATTACCACAGGTAAAGCTCTTGCCAAGGCATTTTCAATTGCATTAGCCACTGCTGTAACATTTCCAGTTGCAACAGCTTTTACTCCTTCTGTAAATGCTTTTACTAATTCTATTATCTGACTTCCACGTTCAATAAAGAAGCGAACTACATCAATAATCATCATACATGCTTTAACAAAAGCAGAGGCAGGGTTCATTAATCCTATTATCCATTTTATACCTGCTTCAACAACTGTTGTTATAACCATTTCTTTAATAGCTCCAATTACAGTTTCTTTTAGATCATTAAATTGTTCTTTAAGGTATTCCCATAAGCCATCAATTCCTCCAGTTTTAAGTATTTGGAAAATTTCAAATCCTAATTCTAATGCTTGTACTGCAGGTTCTCCTAATAATTTCACAGCTTTTCTTCTGATGAAATCCCATGTTAATCCGAGTATTTGTGCTACCAAACTAAAGATTCCTTTTAAACTGAAAAGATCATCAGGAATAGTTATTCCTACAGGACCTAATGTTCCTGTTAACCATTGTATAAGTGCAGTCTGTAAATGTGTTAGAATATTGCTTCCGAAATTTTGGAACCCTTGAGCTACTCCAGAAAATAAATTACTTAAGAAACCTATAGGATCTGAAATAATAGCACCTATCGCATCTAAAGCACCCATTAAAAGATCAGTCAACATATTTTTTATGTTGATGATTGTTTCAATGATACCCATTATTGCTCCTAAGGCCATATCAATTAGACCTCTGTTGGCAGCTTTCATTTCTTCAATACGTGCATCAACAGCCTCTAAACCATCTGTATAAGCTTGTGCTAAGTTATCTATTAGCTCTTCTTGTTTGCTATTAACAGATTCTTCTAATTCATCAAATTTTGTTGAAATTTCTTCAGCGGCATCTTGACCAATTTGTTGTAAATTTTCTGGTAAACTAGTCACATAATCTTGTACTTCTTGTTTTCCAGTTGCAATTCGAGTTTTTGCTTCATTTAGTTTATCAGCAACCAATTGAGCAACTTCAGTAATCACACCATCCATGTAATTTATATACACCTCACGACCTTCAACAAAGAATTCGTTTACCTCATCTGGAAGCCCAGAAAATTTATCTCCAACCCATCGAAGAGCGCCTCGAGCACCACTATATCGACGATCTTTATAAGCATCCATTTTTCGTTCTACATAACTTTCAAATTGTGATTTTGCAGCTTTAGTACCTGCTGTAAAAATGGTTGCAACTCGAGTATCTAAATCACTTAGTAAAGTTTCTACATCAGTTTTTGCACTTTCATAAATCGTATTAATTTCCCCAGCTATTCGTGTACGTTCTACTGTATCCGTAGTTCCAGTTTGTTGCTGGTTTTCATTTACCTGATTTAAAGCTGCACTTCTATCTTGATGCATGGTTTCTAATCCTGCAGAGCCAGTAGTATTTGCATTTATTTGTGCGTTTTGTAAGATTCCTTGTTCTTGTTGACGTAAAGCATTAGGAGCATTCTCTGTATTTTCTTTAGCTTGACCTTTGGCATCTAATCCCGCTACAAATGTTGGTTCATTAGAGTTTGCTAACTGCTCATCTGTGACTTCATTTTCAGCCATTGCACCATCAACTTCAGCCATGTTATCTTGTAATGGCTGGCTTACTTCAGCATCTCCACGTTCTGGAGGCATTGCTCTATCTGGATTGACACTTGGTGGAGCAGTTCCAATTGGTGCTTCTGCCAATGGAGTTATTTCACGTTCAGGAACAGCATCAACATTAGGTTCTTGTTGTGAAGTTTGTTCTATAGGGCCAGCTGCTGCGGTTTGTTCATTTTGAACATCTTGTGTTGCTGCTTCATTAACTTCATCAATATTATTGTTATTATCGAAATCAGCAGCTTCTTCTTGAGTGGCAGGAAGTTGCATACTTTCAATGCGCTCCATTAATTGGGCTTTGAAACTTTCAGCTGTAATTTCCCCAGCTTCAGCATTGTCCATTTCATCTACCTGTCCTGCTTGAGCCATACTATCTCTTTCATTTGCAGGCGAAACTGCAGCTCCTTGTGCAGCTCCAGCAACAGCTTGAGGCTCTTCATGATTACTTTGGTCTTCTGAAGTAGTTTCTACTCTATTCTCTAATTGTTGGAAGTTTGGGTCATCTTCAGGACTTCTTGGAGTGGTTGCAATATTTTCTTCAGCAGCTTCTCCAGGTACATTTGCCCCTTCAGCATTTTCAGATCCTTCAGCTGCAATTTCACCATTTTCTTCAACCGCTAAATCTCCTCCTTCAGAACCTACTTCTTCAACTGGAGTTTCGGAAGAAGCTGTTGCAGCATCATTGTTTCCTTCTGAAGTAGGAGCAAGGTTATTAGTTTCTTGACCGTTTTCTTCTTGTGTTAACGGATTTGATGCTCCTTGCTGAATGGTATGAGTTAATTCATGAGCTAATAATGTTTGTCCTTCTTTTGATTGTGGACTAAAATTACCTTCATTAAAGAAAATGTCATTTTTAGATGTGAATGCTTTTGCACCCATATCTTTATTCATTGAAGTAGCTTCAGAATTCGTAT
>JAHRWC010000204.1 GCA_019090365.1 Flavobacteriaceae bacterium | reverse complement strand
GGACTTTGCAATTTGTTTGATTTTATGGCATTACATAAGCGTCGCGTAGCATCTGTGACCAATTTTCTTGGTTGGCCGTACATTCCTTTCCAAGTTATATTATGTCCAAGACAAGAAGCTACTGCACTACAATCACTTACAATTTCACGCATCTCATTATCGCTTAATTCTAATACACTTGCTGAGATAATTTGAAGATTGGTATTGTTTTTCCAAGATTCAGGTAACTTTTCGGGTGATCTTACAATTACTTTAACGGTATGTTTATCGATTAGTAGTTGTTCTACTAATTTACTACCTGTTGCTCCACTCGCTCCTACTACTAAAACTTTCATGCTGATTTTATTGATTGATGATATGTCTTTAAGACGATGTATTAATCCAACTGTTACATTTATTAATTGAATTAAAAGCTAAACTTAAAGTTGTTATTACTTTCTTAAAGTTGATTTGCTTTACGCAAGATTTTAACAACACGACTATGTGTTATTTGCAACAAATTCCATTGGTAACCTTCAAAATCAGTTGTACTCATAAATTGTATTACAACCGCATCAATATCTTTATGGTATTCGGCCATACTTTGGTAGCCAGGAACCAGTCCTCCATGGTTAAACTCATAAATTGAAGCATAGATTTTCATTTCGTTTTCATTAAGTAATGAACCATCGTTTAGAGCTCTTAAGAATTTGCCAACATCTTCTGCGGTAGCCAACATCCCTTGATTTTCTGTTTTGAAATCGTCTTCAATACCAACATAATAGCCACTCATTACATCGTCTAGATTTACTTCACTAAGTGAGCCGAAAGTATTGTTTAGTCCAAGTGGTATTAAAATTTCTTTCTTGAAATATTGTTGACGACTATAACCTGTAACGTTCTCAATGATTCGGGAAAGCAACAAATAATTCGTATTTGAATAACCATAATCTTTATTAGGTTCAAAGTCCGCTGGTAAATCAAGTGCATATTCAAGTACGTCTTTATTAGTGTTTGGTTGATTTTTCCAAAAATCAGGATTATCGGTGTAATTAGGAATACCACTCCTATGTTGAACCATCATTCTTAAAGTGATTTTATCTGCATTTTCAATTCTTTCCACGAGTTCTGGAAAATAATCAGCGAGTGTTTTATCCAATGACAAACGATTATCATTAGCTAATTTGGTGATAGCAACTGCAACATATAACTTGCTTATACTTGCAATTTTAAATAAAGCTTTAGGGTTGGCTGGTATTTTAAGTTCTCGGTTATGATAACCTGCTGAATAGAATGCTGGTGGTTTGTCAGATTCATCTACATATACAATAACACCATCAAAACCATAACTTAATGATTGCTCTACCTGTTCTTGTACAGTATCTGGTAATGGTAATAGCCATGCTTTTACCAAAATCCAAGGCACAAACCATAAGGAAATGAACGTTCCAACAAGTAATACTATTCTAAAAATTTGCTTTCCTTTATTGGTCTTTCTTTTAGTATTTTCCATTATTCTATACTGTTGGTTTCAATTTATAGTACAAATATATTTCAGATTTCTATAAAAGAAACTGTTTATCACCGAATTGTAAGATAATATAGATCAATTGATTTTATTTTGAATCTTCATCTTATTTCAACGTATCTAAAACTATTTGTAATCTATTAGAAGTTGGATATTTTTTAGAAAGCAGATTATAAAATGTCAAAGCTTCTTTTGTCTTTTCATTTTCTGTATAAAAGTTAGCAATAATAAAAAGCCTGTTCAAGCTTAATTCAGATATTAAAGTTTCTTTTTTAAAACTAGTAACTAAATTGTGAAACTGATTATAATTTTTTGCTTGAATTGCCAATCTTATAATTGCAAATTTTGTAAAAGGAGCTAATTCTTTTGAAAGCCCATATAGTTTAAAACGTTTATCATAATACTTATGAACATAATTTAGACCACCTTTTGTATTAAACTCTTCTAAATCAGAGAAATTTATTTCTGTATAGTTTTCAAAATATTCTTGTAGTCCATGAAATAATGCTGGATATACAGTAGATCGATGTTCTTCGCCTGATAAAACCTTGAACTTCCATCTTAAATTTGTTGGGTTATTACTTAAGAAAGTACTGAGCTCTTCCGTTCCTTCTTTAACGCCAAACTCTTTTTCATCAGAAACAAAGTATATAAATGTATCTAAAGAATTGTTATTTCTTATAAATTCTTTAAACCTATTCATTTTAGAACTTAATGGATAAGGACTTGATAAAATATAACCGTCAAACAATTTAGGCCTTGACATCAATGTTTCTAATCCAAAGCCGCCACCATAGGCCCAGCCAAATAGTAAACGCTTTTTTGAAGTTCTGTAATTATCATCAATAAAACTAATAACTTCCCTTTGTAAAAACTGGCCAAAATCTATTGCTCCAGCACTAAAAGTATTCATTCTATTAGCTTGAACATTGGTAATTCCAACTATAATAAAGTCTGGACTTAAGTTAAACTCACTATAAGTTTGATATAAACTAGCTCCGTATAAAAAGAAACGCTGTCCATCTAAAAGATATATTACTGGATATGTTTTGTTAGATGAGACATAATCTTTAGGAAGATAAACTTGAATTTTTCTATCTTCTTTTAATATGTTAGAGTTTATTGTGTGGCTTATTCCAACAACATTAGGGATTCCTTTTTCTTGAGCATAAGAAGAAAAAGTAAGCAACGCTAAAACAAGGATTGTAATTGATTTTTTCATTTTGCAATTTAATAGATTATTGTTTAGGCCTAAGATTCTCAATAATTTTTGCATCTACCCAAAATATATCTCCAGTGTCTCCACCAAAACCTCTATGAAAGAAAAAATACTTTCCATCAGGTGATACACTTCCGTATGCTTCTGCGAACTCAGTATTTATCTTATCTCCTAAATTAATTGCGGTTCCCCACGAGCCATCTTTTTGTCGAAAACTAATATACAAATCATTATCACCATAGCCGTTTTCTTTTTCACCATCCCATATTAAATAAGATTCATCTGGAGCAATAAAGGGATGAGCGAGCCATTTGCCTGTATTGATTTCCTTAGGTAAAGCTATTGGTTTTTCATGTTTCCCATTTATTTGTTTTGAATAATAAATCTTACCCAACCCAGTTCTAGTTCCTTCATCAAAAAAATAAGTTCCATTCGATG
>JAHRWC010000203.1 GCA_019090365.1 Flavobacteriaceae bacterium | reverse complement strand
TAATAAATCCAGGTATACCACCCTATAGTGTAAGTGTGGATGGAGGTGATTTTCAGAATCAATCCTTCCCATTTACCATTACAAATTTATCATCAGGGTCGCATTCTGTTCAGGTAAATGATGTTTATGGGTGTGGAAACCTGGTAAATGTAACCATAGAACCATCGTTAGGATTAACTCCTGCTGTAACTGCTTTACCTAGTTGTGACGATAATGATGGGGAAATTACAGTAACTGCTTTAGGAGGTTCAGGGAACTATGCTTATACCATTAGTCCAAACCCACCTTCAATAGTATTGATTGGAAATATATTTTCTGGGGTTCCATCTGGGTCTTATGTTGTAACGGTTACTGATACTGTTACTTTTTGTTCAGAAGATGTACCTGTTACCTTAGAAAATGCAACACCAGTTTCTTTTATAATTGAAGAAACAGGGCTAAGTTGTAATGGAGGAAGTGATGGAGAAATTATTGTTGAATTACTTTCGGGGAATGATAACCCTATCTATACTTATGAAATAATTGCTCCTATAATTGTCGGGCCACAAACTAGTAATATTTTTACAGGTTTGTCAGCAGCAACTTATACGGTACAAGTAACTTCAGGAAGAGGATGTATTGCAACAGAAAATGTCACTATTAATGAACCAGTTTTATTAGAAGTTTCTGGAAATGCAACACCATTTTCTTGTAATCCTGATAATACAATATCTACATCTATTATTACAATTACTGAAGTTGGAGGGACTGCTGACTATACCTATAGTATCAACGGTATCAATTATTTTGATACAAATGTATTTGAGGTTCTAGATTCTGGTCTAATTCAAACCATAACGATATACGTTAAAGACTCAAATAATTGTATAGCAACAAACACCCTAACAATAGATCCTTTAGAAACAATAACGGCTGTAGCCATAGCTATTGTTACTCCAATAGATTGTAACCAAACAGGAACTGTAACCATAAATGTTACAGGTGGATCAGGAAACTTTACGTACCAACTATTACCAGATGGTATTGAGCAAGTTTCCAATGTTTTTGATATTATAGAACCTGGAACTTATTATTATCAAGTAAATGATTTAGATACAAACTGTTACTTTTTAACAGACTCATTTATTGTTGCTCCTTTTGATGAAATTGAAGCAATACTGAGCGCAACCGAAATAAATGACTGTTTTGGAGAAACAAATGGAGAATTAGAATTAACAATTATAGATTATATAGGAGCCTACACTTATCAACTACTGGACGGATCAGGTGCTCCAATTGGAAGCCCAATTGCAGCAAATACGTCAACAAATCCTGAAACAATTTCAGGTTTACCTTCAGGTAATTATTCTATAGAAATTGTTGAAACAGAAACCCCGTTTTGTACTACAACAACTAATGTTGTGACAATAGGTTCGCCACCAATACCATTGTTATTGGAAATATTTGAAACTTCAAACGTTACCTGTAATAATAATATAGGTGTAATAACTGCAATAGCTAGTGGAGGTACAATTCCTTATGAATATGAACTTACTGGTGATGCAACATCTCCTTATTCAGAAAATAACACATTTACAGACCTAAGTGCAGGAACTTATATAGTAAATGTTAGAGATGCTAATGGATGTATAGAGTCGGAAACTATTACACTTTTAGAACCCGAACCTATTGATGCAGATTTTGTTCCAAACAATACTATGTTATCTTGTTTTAATGATCAGAATGCGATAATTACGGTTGAAAATGTTACAGGAGGTCAAGGAAATTATATCTATACTCTAATGACAACATCACCTAGTGAAACGATTTCTGGACCTCAAACTTCAAATGTATTTGAAAACTTAGGCGTAGGAACCTACGCTGTAATCATAACGGATGGTTATGATTGTATCTTTACTTCATTACCAGTTACAATTAACCAGCCAGACCCTATTATATCTTTATTAGTGGTTGACACGACTCCAACTTGTTTAATCGATGCAGAACTAACATTGAGCGCAACTGGAGGAACAGGTGATTATGAGTATAGTGATACTATAGACTTTACTACGATTTTAGGAACATTTACAACATCAGTTACGTTTACTGTTACTGAAGGAACCTATAATTATTTTGTAAGAGATGCTAATGGCTGTATCGATAACGTTTCAAATGAAATTACTATAGACCCACTTCCTAGTCTTGAAGTAACTTTAGTATCAACCGATCCTGAGATAAATTGTGCAGGTGACAATACGGGTGTTATAGAAGCAACTGCAATAGGAGGGCTGGGAGATTATATCTATACTTTACAAGATGGCTCAGGAAATACAATCCTAGCAGACCAAAACAGCCCTGGAATATTTACAGGATTAACTGCAGGCATCTATGTTGTTTTTGTTGAAAGTGGAGATTGTTTAGAAACTTCAGAAGAAATAACTATCACTGAGCCTGAAACTAATTTAGAAACGACATTTGTAGTTACGGATGTTCTTTGTCAGGGTGAAAATAACGGGATATTAGAAATCCTAGCAAATGGAGGATCTGGAATTATAAAGTATGCTATTTCTCCAAATTTGAATCAATTTTTTGAAACCAATGTGTTTGAAAATCTTGCTCCTGGAAATTACGATGTTATTGTACAAGATCAGCTGGGTTGTTTTATTACATTTAATTTTGATGTTCTAGAGCCTCTTGCAGTATTAATAACCATTGTAGCAGATTCTATTATTCCAGAAATTTGTGAAGGAGAACAAAATGGTTCTTTCAGTATAGATATTGAAGGAGGAAGCCTACCGTATAGTGTAAGTTTAGATGTATATGAAGGACCCTATTTTACAGGCGAATTAGATCAAACCATTTTTGATTTTGAAAACCTAAATGGGGGAGACCATGTAGTTTACATTCGTGATATTTTTGGATGTGAATCTGAATGGAATATTACTTTTCCTGAATCAGTATTTATGGAACCTGCATTAGAATTAGAAATTCTATGTGTTGATAATGTATCCACTAATATTGTTAGCGTAACGGTTGATGAGGATCTTGTTGATGTTTCTCAGTTAGAGTATTCATTAAATGATGGGCCTTTCCAAAACAGTAATGTATTTACAAATTTACCTCCAAGTATAGATAATTTTATTACCGTAACACATACAAATGGATGTATAGTTCTCACAGAATTTTTTAATATTGAATCATTTATCCCTGTAGAACTTTACCTAGAAGAAGGTGAACTTAATGAAATTGTCGCGAATGCAATTGGAGGTACTGGAGAATATGTTTTTACGTTGAATGAAGTTGATTATGGCGATGAAAACATCTTCACTATCGAAGAATCCGGAACTTTTGTAGTAACTGCAACCGACTCTAATGGATGTATGGCTACTGCTATAATTTCTCAAGACTTTATTGATTTATGTATCCCTAATTATTTTACACCAAATGGGGATAACGTAAATGATGGATGGACCATAGGTTGTGCTCCAAATTATCCAAACCTTATGTTCTCAATTTATGACCGTTATGGTCGTAAAGTAGCAACCTTAAGAGCAGGAGATAAATGGGATGGCACTTATAATAACCATGAACTTCCTGCTGGTGATTATTGGTACGTCGTTGAAACCAATATTGAAGATAATAATCGTGATTTTGTTGGGCACTTCACATTATATAGATAGATAGTAAATTCATGAACTTATTTGTTATTCAAAACGTATTATTATGAAAAAAGCACTAAAATATCTACTTATATTAATTGTATTCCAAAGTTATGGACAGGAACTTAATTTACCTGTGTATACTCAGTATTTGGCAGATAATGATTTTGTAGTATCACCAACTTTTGCTGGGATTGGAAACAATTTTAGAACAAGACTTAATGGTTTAACACAATGGGTGGGTATTAAAAACGCACCTGAAAATCAAGCAATCTATATGGATGTTAGAATGGCATATCGTTCTGGAGTTGGTGTATCTGCATATAATGATAGTAATGGAAACACTCGACAACAAGGAATAAAACTTTCTTTTGCGCATCACCTAACATTAGATTATAAATCTGAGCAATATTTATCCTTTGGGATATCTTATAACATAAATACGTTTAGGATTGCAATTGAAAATTTTAACACTAACTATGAAAATCCTTCAATAGATCCGTCTGTTACCAATGATCGCTCTATTGCAAACCATAACTTTGATGTAGGAGCTCTTTATAGGTTTAAAGACTTTTGGTTGAGTGCTAATGCAAATAATATTGTACCTAAGGATATAGATAAATTTTCAGCCATAGAACCAAACTCACTTCTTAACCTTCAATTTTATACTGGCTATACTATTGATACATCAAATGATTATGTATTAGAACCCTCTGCCTTTATTCAATATTTTACCAGTGATGGTAGATCGAGTACCGATTTAAATATAAAGTATAAAAAATACAATCGAGATAATGATTTTTATTGGTTTGGAGCTTCTTATCGTTTTTTAAACGACCAAGTGATGCAACCCTTAAATATTGGGCCCATGGTAGGTTTTCAAAAATCGTTCTTATATATCGCTTATGCATACCAAGTAACGCTCAATGATTTAACAAATTATAACACTGGTACTCACGCAGTTACTGTTGGGTTTAATTTATTACAGTCATTGAGTGACTGCCCTTGTACAAAAGGGAAAATGGAAAGGAGTAACAAACTATTTCAATAAAAATTTAGTATGAAGCACTCGAAGGTGGAGGTGCCTATTCTCAGCCGATTTAGAAGCTTCCGAAGTCATTAAAAACGAACATATTTCAGAAGCAATTCAGTATAGAAGTTTAGATAGAGATGGATGGTTGGGATAAAAACATAATAAGTAAAATGTTGATAATTAGGCATTAACAGGGAAAATACTTTATCCTAAGGGTGTTTTTCCTCTTGAGTTAGTTAATTATTTAGTTGAATTTTAACTATTTAATATAACATTAGAACTTATGAAAAAATCAATCATTTTAACCGCACTAATTATTGGAATCAGTTTATCTAGTTGTAAAACTACAATACCCGTAAACGACAGTATTACCCCGACTTTAACTGTAATGATTTCTGGTGATGGTCTAAACTATTCAGATCTAACACTAAATGGTCCAGATTTCGATACAAAAGCTTTTCGTTTGAAACGAGATGTTACCTATAATATTCTATTTTCAGGAAAGGACAGTGGTGGAGTTAAGGAAGTAACTTTTAATACACCATTGGCAAATATTATGGAGTTTCCAGATGGTATACCTTCAAATTGGACTGAAACCACTACTGGTATAGGCATCCCTACCTCAAGAGAATTTAAAACTAATGGTGATCCATCAAATCCAGTATCATCTTTGATATTTGGTTCAAGTTTTATTTTTAGAATCGAAGCAAATGATGTAACAACTGAAAATAGGACTTTAAGTTTTCAAGTAATAGACTTCCATGACAATACGTTAAACAAAACCCTTTTATTAGAAATTGGCCCAGGCCCAACAGAAATAATACCACGTTAAAAATATTTTAACAATAAAAAAAAGGCTTAAGTAAATTATTACTTAAGCCTTTAAAATTGCAATAAGTTAGATGAAATTATTTTTTCTTTTTTACAAATTTCTCTACAAACTCATTTAGTTTCATAGTTTTCACATCTTCTTTTGTAGCACCATTATTAGTTGCTATAAAACCATTAAAAATATGACTAATATATAATGGAGATTTTGGATTGTCACCAGTAAAGTTTTCAGCATTATGACAAGAAAAACAACTCGCCAAATTATTAACATTAATATCAGATGAACTCTTTTCAAAGGTCTGTGTAAATGTTTCCATAACAATATTAGCAAGGTTTGTTGAACCTCTTAAATAAGCACCAGGTGTAGCTGTCGAAATTGTATCTGCTAAGGTTACTAATAATTGTGCTTGCTCAGTTGGTGTTTTACCATCGGTATCAATCCATTGTGAGCCATTGTAAAAATAATTTGCCCAGACATCAGACTCAGCAGTTAAGCTTGAAGCCACACACGTATTTAAAGCAACAATATTATCATTGTTAACAGGTTCAGACTGACTTGTACTCATAAAAGAGTTATCTGTATTTCTAGGAATCCCATATTGGAATAATGTAAATGCTTGATCTGGTGTTGTTGGTTTCTTATTTGTTGAATCCCAAATAATTCCATCAATATTAGAAGCAGATCCTTTTCCGAATAATAATTTCTCAGTATCTGAACTTACGGTACCAGAAGTCCAATCATAAATAGGAGCCACATCATTATGTTCGAAAGTTGCCCAAATAAATTCAGGATGATTAATAACTACACCTACAACATGAATTCCTAATAAAGCCACTTCAGTATTTTTATACGAATTATCACTTTGTAATATGGCCGCAGTAGTTGTGTAAAAATTATTTACTTCAGAAGAAGGAATTGCACTTATATTGACCCATGCAGATTTAACTTCTAATGAACCCACAGGGAACGTTTCAAAGTTGTTTTCTGCTAAACTTCCATTTATTAATTCTTCTTTATAATCATTAGCAGCTTTTTGTAATGTTGAGTCAATAAAAATCGCATAATGAACTGTTTCAGAAGTATTGCTATCTATATTAAAATTTGGATTGGTATTAAGAATAGCTCCAGGTCCAGCTTGTGCAGTATCTTCTAATACTATAGTAGCACCCGATTGTTCACTTACAGGTATCATATGACTATCAACTTGAATAAGTTCATTTAAAAATAAAGGATTTCCATTACTTTCAGGTTTAGTTAACCATAAAAACTTCTGCCAAGACCATTGATGAAAAATACAATTAGTAGTACTGCTTACGTCAAAAGGACTACCAACTCCTTCTTCTGGAGCAGGAGTTTGGTTATGTGGAAACCAATCTGATTCGCAAGTACATGTCTCAGTTTCTAAAGCTTCACTATAAACAGCAGTTACTTTGCTTTCAGTACTTTCAAGGTTTTCAGTATTCTCTTTTTTTTCTTTACAAGCTGAAAAAATAAGCAGCCCGATAAAAACAAAAGCTAAAGTTTTTAGGGTTAATTTTTGTGTAGTTTTCATATATGTAGATTTTGATTAGTTAATTCAAAACTAATTCTATAATTATCATTTTCAAATAGGTAAAAACACTTAAATACAGTCAGTTAGTGGAATTGTTTTTATTTCTGAAGTGAATGAATTATTTAGAATTATAATAGATTTCTTATTAGAGCCATAACAGATACCTTTTAACAATTTTTTAAGTGATTTGAAATTACTCTAATGTACCTTTAAAGAAAAATTAAAAAAAGAAATTAAAATGTTTAAACTACCAACTAAATTAATGATACTAGCTGCGTTAGCTATATCATTTTTAACGATTTCATGCAAAGAATCTACTATTGAAAATGAAGTTGTCGACACAAATTTTTCAATTGAATTTGAAAAATATGAACTAGAAAATGGATTAGATGTTGTTTTACATCAAGATAAAAGTGATCCAATTGTATCCCTTGCTATTCAATATGGCGTAGGATCAAATAGAGAAAAAACTGGTAGAACAGGTTTTGCACATTTATTTGAACACATGTTGTTCCAAGAGTCAGAAAATGTTCCTCAAGATCAATTTTTTAAAAAAATTCAAGATGCTGGAGGTACATTAAACGGAGGAACATGGAAAGATGGAACTATCTATTATGAAATTGTTCCAAACAATGCATTAGAGACGATCATGTGGTTA
The DNA here is from genome assembly GCA_019090365.1 of Flavobacteriaceae bacterium. Lineage (GTDB taxonomy): Bacteria > Bacteroidota > Bacteroidia > Flavobacteriales > Flavobacteriaceae > Marifrigoribacter. The sequence goes on along the minus strand of JAHRWC010000203.1, from coordinate 5,272 downwards.
GAAAGTGATCGAATGGGCTTTTTAATCAATACGGTTACAGAATCAGCTTTTTATAATCAACAGGAAGTGGTTCAGAATGAGAAAAGACAGCGTGTTGATAATAATCCTTATGGTCATACAGGCTGGGTAATAGATAAAAATATGTACCCAGAAGGACATCCTTATAACTGGCAAGTAATTGGAGAGTTAGTTGATTTACAAAACGCGACTATTGATGATGTAAAAGAGTTTTATAATAAGTATTATGGACCAAATAATGCAACACTAGTATTAGCTGGAGATTTCGAAAAAGTAGATGCAAAAGCATTAATTGAGAAATATTTTGGTGAAATTAAAAGAAGAGAAGAAGTTGCTCCTTTAGAACCACAACCAGTTACTATTGCAGAATCAAAACGTTTGTATCATGAAGATAATTTTGCGACCACTCCTCAGTTAAATATGGTTTGGCCAACGCTACAGCAATATGAAGACGATGCTTATGCATTAGATTTTCTTGCTGAAATTCTTTCTAGTGGAAAGAAAGCTCCTTTATACAAAGTGTTAGTAAAAGAAAAAGATCTTACCTCTAGAACTACGGCTTATAATAACTCGCAAGAATTAGCAGGAGCATTTCATATCGTAATTACTGCTAATAATGGAAAAAACTTAAACGATGTTGAAGCTGCAATAATGGAAGCTTTTACAATGTTTGAAAAAGATGGAGTTACCGATCGTGATGTTGAGCGAATTAAAGCTGGTCTAGAAACCAGTTTCTATAATGGAATTAGTAGTGTGTTAGGGAAATCGTTTCAATTAGCTATTTATAACAATTTTGCAGGAGATCCTGGATTTATTGAAACAGACATTGAAAACATTAAAAAGGTTACAAAAGAGGATGTAATGAGAGTGTATAATAAATACATAAAAGACATGCCTTTTATTATGACAAGCTTTGTTCCTAAAGGGAAATTAGAATTGGTTGCAGATAATTCAGAAAAAGCTCCAGTTGTTGAAGAAGAAATTAAAGAGAATGTTGCTAAAACAGTTGAAGATTCAAAAGAAGAAATTGCAAAAACTCCTTCAAATTTTGATCGATCTGTAGAGCCTGGACAAGGAGTTTCTCCAAAATTAAATATTCCTGGTAGTTGGACTTCTACTTTAGATAATGGAATGAAAATTTATGGGATGGAACAAAATGAAATTCCAACGGTTAACTTTAGTTTAGTGATTGAAGGAGGACATTTATTAGACGATATTAATAATAATGGTGTTGCTAATTTAATGACAGACATTATGATGGAAGGTACTGTTAATAAAACTCCAGCCGAATTAGAAGAAGAAATCGAAATGTTAGGAGCTGATATCAATATGTATACAACTAATGAGTCGATTGTGATTAGAGGAAATACCTTAGTTCGTAATTTAGATAAAACAATAGCTCTAATTGAAGAAATATTATTACAACCTAGATGGGACGAAGAGGAATTTGCAAGAATTAAAACTAGAACTATCAATGAAATTAAACGATCTGATGCAGATCCAAGTACTGTAGCAGGAAGAGTTTATAATAAACTTTTATATGGTAAAGATCATATTTTTAGTTATCCAACAGTGGGAACAGTTGCTTCTGTAGAAGCTATAACTATTGATCATTTAAAGGATTTTTATGCTAAAAACTTTTCACCATCTATAAGTAAGTTTCATATAGTTGGAAAAATTAATAAAGATAAAACGTTAGCTTCTTTAAGTAATTTAAATAAAAACTGGGCTGCTAAAGAAGTTACAATTCCAGAATTTCCGATTGAAAATAATAGAGAAAAAGCATCTTTGTATTTTGTAGATATTCCTGATGCAAAACAATCAGTAATAAATATTGGATATATTTCTATGCCAAGAACAAGTAAAGATTTTTATCCAGCTGAGGTGATGAATTATAAATTAGGAGGTTCTTTTTCAGGGAATGTAAACCTTATTTTAAGAGAAGAAAAAGGGTATACATATGGAGCTAGAACTAATTTTAGTGGATCTAAAATTCCAGGAACTTTTACAGCATCTTCTAGTGTAAGAACTAATACAACAGGAGAATCAGTTCAAATTTTTAAAGATCAAATCGAGAAGTATAAAGAAGGAATTAGTGAAGAAGATTTAGAGTTTACTAAAAATGCATTGGTTAAATCAAATGCAAGACGTTTTGAAACACAACGTTCCCTTTTAGGAATGCTACAAGAAATGAGTACGTATAACTTACCTTCTAATTATATTGAAGGTGAAGAAAGCACAATAAATAATATGACTTTAGAGCAACACAAACAATTAGCTAACACTTATTTAGATGAATCTAAAATGGCTTATGTTATTGTTGGTGATGCTGCTACTCAATTTGCTCAATTTAAAGATATGGGCTTTGATGAAGTAAAACTAATGGACAAAGAAGGTGAAGAAGTAAAATTAGATGATGTAAAAATGTAATATTATTAACTCCTTAAAAATTAAAAAGCAGGATATTTTTATCCTGCTTTTTTTATTTCTAGAATAATCGATCTTCTTTAAGGTATTCTTTTTTAATACCATCAATTAAAATATCGTTTGTTAATATTTCACTTTCTAAGCTTAATACTTTTAAGCTACAGTAATGTATAATGTTGACAATATTGGAACCACTTAATTCATATTTTTTTGCTATTGAATCCATATCAACATCTTCAGAAATGGTTATTTGTTGAGGTAAATTCTTTTCCCAAATTTGTTTTCTTTCTTTTGCGCCTGGTAATTCAAAAGGAACTAAAGACTGAAATCTTCTCGTAAAAGCATCATCAATATTGTCTTTAAAATTTGAAGCTAAAATTACTAGACCAGGATGAGTTTCTATTCTTTGTAGTAGATAAGAAACCTCTTGATTTGCATATTTGTCATGAGCATCTCTAACATTGGTTCTTTTTCCGAAGATAGAATCTGCTTCATCAAAGAAAAGTATCCAATTTTTATTAGCAGCTTTATTAAATAAGTTCGCTAGATTTTTTTCAGTTTCACCAATATATTTTGAAACGACAGTTGAAAGATCAATTCTATAAACAGGTCGTTTTGTGTATTTCCCTAACAAACTTGCAATTAGTGTTTTTCCAGTTCCTGGAGGGCCATAAAATAAAGCACGATAACCGGGTTTTATTCTAGATTTCATTGCCCATTGATTCAATAATATGTCGTTATATTGAAGCCAAATTTCGATGTCTTTTATATATTCTAAAGTAATTGAGTTTAGTACCATATCACTCCAAGTTAATGGAGTTTCTAATTTTTCGGCTGGAAAATCAGGGCTTAATTTAGGCAATGGATATTCTCCTTTGGTAAGAAGATAAAAAATTTCAAAATGTAAAATTAGTTTACCACTTAAAACGGGTTCACCTATAGGTACTGGTTCTAAATAAAGTATTTGTTGTTTTGAAAAAATATGTTGATCTGAAAAATATTCTAGGCACTCATTTCTAAAATCTAAATTTATGCCACCTATAATAAATTGTATGGTTTCACCCGTTGGAAGAATACCACGATGATTTTTACCTTTCACACCTCCAAATAAAGGAAAATCACTTCCTTCAGGAAATTCATCTGTAACTGTATCAATTAAAAAATTAGGTAATAAATGCGGAGATAAAGCGATTAATAAAACAATAACCTCATTCTTATTTAGCTTATGTTCATTGATATATTGGGCTATAAAAGTATTATTTAAAGTTTCAAAATTGAGCTCGGGAGCGCCTTCATTCAAACTAGAATTTGGATTTTTAAATCGCCAAGAAAATACTTCCTTCAAATAAGATAGAATGATTGTTAACTCTGTATGTTGGATTGTATTTTTCATATTAAAAAATTAAGCAATAATATCATCAATGATATGATCTAAATCATGATGATTTGATTCATCAAAAGTGGTTAACCATTCTGATGTTTCTTGATGATCTAAAAAGCTATTTAAGGCTTGTTTCACAGTTAATTGATCTTGAAATGATAAGTCATCTATTACATCATTCAAATTGTCTAAAAGATTTAGAGGAGAATTTTTTTCCTCACATAATTTGAAAGCTATTTTACCAGTAATATCTAAAAACTTAAGATAATTCACTTTAGTTGTAATAGGTGTGCTTATCTGAAGCCTTGCAAAAACTTCATTTACAGCTCCACTAGTTTGTCTTCCCCATAATCCATCAACTAATATTTCTTTATGATAAATGTGCTTAAGAGCCATTTGTACATATAATGTTTCAGATTTTGACGTCTGATTATAGTCTACTGGGACACTAGTGTCGATGTGCCAATGATCTTTGTGGTTAGGATATAAGTAGTTTAATACAATCCCAAAATGTTTCCGAAGAAATGATTCAACTCCAATGTATAATACTTTTTGATTGATAAAATTAAGAGTAACTAAAGATTCATCTTGCCAAAAAATTGCATCTAAATCGAACGCTTTTCCATGTCCGTGTTGTCCAGGCTTATTGACAAAGATACCTGCACAAGTCACTATTTCTGGTAGTCCAAAGGGACAGTTGTCAAAAATTTCCTTAAATGCAGCTTCCAAAATAGTTAAAAAACCTTCATCAATAGAAAAGTTACGTTGTTCTCCTTTGGTACCGTATGGATGGTTAGTAAGCCTTGCATAATGCAAAGGAATGTTGTTAATATTATTTATTGTTTTCATCTTTTTGTATATCTGTTAGTAAATCAATTTTTGTAAAGAGTTTTATAAGTTCTTTATGTTTTAAAATAGAATCTATATAAACCAAACTACTTTTACTTAAATGCCTTGAGAGGGTAGGTTCGTATGTTTTCCATGAATCATTAAACCCTTTTGGATCTGAGCCTTCTGTTAATAAATCTATTGTATCGTTCTTGTTTTTTAAGATTACTTTTATTTCAGCAAATTGGAGCGAATCTAGTTCACCTCTTAAATGATTTTCAACATCATTCATGCTTATTTTATGAGGCATATACAATTGAATAAAATCTAAGTTTTTATCTTTCTTTGAAGTAGTCTTTAAAAAGTCATCTAGATACCTTGGGATTTTATCTAAATTAAATCCAGTCTGAATATCCGCTGTAATATTATCCGTTTCAAATTCATTGTAAATTAGGTGGTTGATGTTGTTTTTCTTATTATCAATTATTCCTTTTAAAACATGTCCTATGTATAATTCTTTACTGTTTAGTATTTCAATAAAAACTGCTTTCTTTCCAGAAAATACATTTTGAGATTTTAGATAACGGTATAAATCTAAATTACTTAATAATCCACTAT
>JAHRWC010000202.1 GCA_019090365.1 Flavobacteriaceae bacterium | reverse complement strand
TAAGAAGGACTATTAAAACCAGATTGATAACATATTTCATTTATGTTTAAAGAAACATCTTCAAACAAAGAAACTGCCAATTTTAATCTTTCAGTTCTTAAAAATTCTGAAGCAGATAATCCAGTAAGTGCTTTTAATTTTCTATGCAATTGCATCCTACTCATAGAAAGTTTACCACTAAAATCTTTAATAGAAAATGAATCATCAGTCATATTTTCATCTAACACTTCCTTTACTTTCTCTATAAATTGCTCGTCAATAGAATTAAAAGCAATTTCATGGGGTTTTAAAATGACTTCTTTACTGTATCGGTCCTGTAATTGTATTCTAGATTTTACTAAATTCTTTACACGTGTAGCTAAAAGTTTTACACTGAAGGGCTTCAAAACATAGTCATCTGCACCAGTCTCTAAGCCCTGAAACTGACTCTCTTGATCAACTTTTGCTGTAAGTAATACAATAGGAATATGACTAGTACGCTGATCTTGCTTCAATTGTGTACAAAGCTCAATACCACTAACATTGGGCATCATTACATCTGAAATTATAATATCTGGAATGTATTCTAGGGCAACTTCTATTCCTTTCTTTCCATCAATCGCTTCTATGATTCGGTATTCATTTTTAAAAGATTCATTTATAAAGCTTCTAATATCATCATTATCATCAACTACGAGCATTAATGGAATATCATCTATTTCAGTTGAAATAATTTCTGAATCTTGATTATTGATATCAATTGAAGGTTGGCTAATAACTATTTCGTGAGGTTCAAATTTAGTCTTTTCAATAGGTAACATTACTGAAAACTTTACAACATCCTTTTTTGAATTTTCTGCTTTAATCTCGCCTCTTGATAATTGGGTGAGTTCTTTAACTAACGCAAGACCAATACCGCTTCCCACCTCTTCATTTTTATTTTCCAGCCGTGAAAAACGATCAAAAATGGTATTGATTTCAGTCTTCGAGAATTGTGAACCCGAATTTTCAACTTCAATTATCGCCATTCCATTTTGCTGCCAAGCTTTTAATGAAACTAATCCCTTTTCTGGAGTAAATTTAAAAGCGTTTGATAATAAGTTAATCGTTATTTTTTCAATGGCATCTTTATCGAACCATGAATCATCCATCCCTTCCACATCAACATTGAAGTCAATTTGTTTTTTATTTGCCTTATAATTAAAAGAAGCCGCAATAGATTTGAGAAGGGCATTTAAATTTCCGCTTGAAACTTTTACATTTATTTCTTTTGATTCTATTTTCGATATATCTAGTATTTGATTTATTAAGTCCATCAACCTATTAGAGTTTCGATAGATCATTTCAAATTCTTTTCGATCTGATTCATCAATATCTTTATTTTCAAGACGTCTTTCAATAGGTCCAGAAATTAAACTCAAAGGAGTTCGAAATTCATGCGAAATGTTTTGAAAGAATGTAGATTTTGCCGCACTAAGTTCAATTAACTTCGTTGCTGTTTTTTTGCGATTTCGATATAGTGTAAAAAGTACCAATAAGGCAATAGAAGCAAAAGAAATAATTCCGAAAAGTAAATTTCTCTGGTTTTTTCTTTGAGCTATAGCTAATTGATTTTGAGATTGTAAAAGTGCTATTTCTTGTTGTTGCTGCGAATTTTTATACTGCGCCTCTAGTTCTTTCGCATTTTCAATATTCTGTATTGCGACCAATGTATCACTTACTCGTTTGTGTTCTTTTGAATAGGTATATGCTTTCTCAAAATCGCCTAATATTTCTGAATTCAAATACAATTTCTCGTACACCGATTTTAATTCACTAAAGTCATTTAATTTAAGGCCTAAACTTTCGGCTTCTAGTGCTAACTCATTACTTTTAGTATAGTTACCATGCTCATGCAATATTTTTGTTTGGTTAACAAGCGCCATGAATAAACCGTAATCAGGATTGTTTTTTTTATTCAAATCAATGGCAATCTGGCCGGCGTTCAAAGCCTTTTCCATTTGCCCACTTTCATAATAAAAATCACTCAAGAGAACCTGACAATGCGCCTCATTAATTAGGAATTTCTTCTCTCCGTAATACGCAATACAATCTAACATATAGCTTATAGCCTTTTCGTAATTTTTATCTAGCGCCTCTATGGAAGCTAACTTTACTAATATGAATTTTTGCTTGGATGTAAAGTTAGATTTTTTGAATATGTCGAGGGCCTGTTCTTGGTATGCTCTCGCTTCTTGTGTATCCCCAAATGCGGAGTACACATCTCCGATATATGACAATACGGAGCCACGTTTATTTCCCTGCACATCATGCGCTTGGTATATACTATCCGATTTTAATAGATATTGTAGTGCAATCTCAGTTTTGTTAAACCCAAGGTTATATAATTCTCCCAATTGCCCGTACATATTTGCGGTCTCGAACCACAAATTTTCTTCAACGGCAATTTTCTCACCAGCCAGCACAAATTCTAAAGCTTTTTCTTTTTGTCCCAATCTAACATTCTCTTGTCCTAATCTTGAATAGGTATGGATGACGAGCTTAGGATAGTCGGTATTTTTTGCAT
>JAHRWC010000201.1 GCA_019090365.1 Flavobacteriaceae bacterium | reverse complement strand
GCTATAATAACTTATTAGATGTAGATGCGGCTGTTAATTTAATGTCTGAATTTACTGGAGAAGCTCCTACTTTTGCCATATTAAAGCATAACAATGCTTGTGGTTTAGCACAAAGAGAAACTGTTAAGCAGGCTTACTTAGATGCATTAGCTGGAGATCCTGTTTCTGCTTTTGGAGGAATTTTAATTTGTAATTCTGAAATTGATGCTGAAACTGCTGAAGAAGTTCATAAATTATTCTGTGAAGTTGTTATTGCTCCAGGATATTCAGAAAAAGCATTAGAAATTTTAAAAGGAAAAAAACACAGAAGAATTCTTATTCAAAAACAAACTGAATTACCAAAAACAACCGTTAGAACTTGTTTAAATGGAGCTTTGGTTCAGGATAAAGATTTGATTACAGATACGATTGAAAATTTAACATATCCAACTAACAATAAACCAACTGATAGTGAGTTAGATAATTTAATGTTTGCTTCAAAACTTTGCAAGCATACAAAGTCGAATACTATAGTTTTAGTAAAAGACAAACAATTGTGTGCAAGTGGAACAGGACAAACATCGAGAGTAGATGCTTTAAGACAGTCAATCGAAAAAGCAAATTCATTCAATTTTGATTTAAAAGGAGCAGTGATGGCAAGTGATGCATTTTTCCCTTTTCCAGATTGTGTTGAAATTGCTGATAAGGCTGGAATCACTGCAGTTATTCAACCAGGAGGGTCAATAAAAGACGAATTAAGCATCAACTATTGCAATGATAACAGTATGGCAATGGTATTTAGTGGAATACGTCATTTTAAACACTAATTTTATTACATTTGTAGAAAGCATTAGCTTCACACGTTTAATTTCAATACCGCACAATTAAAATATGGGATTTTTTGACTTCTTAACTGAAGAAATAGCAATTGATTTAGGGACTGCAAATACCCTAATAATTCATAATGACAAAGTAGTAGTAGATGCTCCATCAATTGTTGCAAGAGATCGAACTACGGGTAAGATTATTGCCGTAGGTAGAGAAGCGAATATGATGCAGGGTAAAACCCACGAAAACATTAAAACTATTCGCCCTCTAAAAGATGGGGTTATTGCAGATTTTGATGCAAGTGAACAAATGATTAGTATGTTCATAAAAGACATACCTGCTCTTAAAAAGAAATGGCTTACTCCTTCATTACGAATGGTAATTTGTATTCCTAGTGGTATTACTGAAGTAGAAATGCGTGCTGTAAAAGAAAGTGCTGAACGTGTAAATGGAAAAGAGGTATATCTAATTCATGAACCTATGGCAGCAGCTATTGGTATTGGAATAGACATTATGCAACCTAAAGGAAATATGGTGGTTGATATAGGAGGTGGTACTACTGAAATCGCTGTCATTGCCTTAGGCGGAATTGTTTGTGATCGTTCTGTAAAAGTAGCTGGTGATGTATTTACCAACGATATTATTTATTACATGCGTACACAACACAATTTATATATTGGTGAACGTACTGCTGAAAATATTAAAATTAAAATTGGAGCTGCCACTGAAGATTTAGAAATTCCACCAGAAGATCTTGCTGTACAAGGAAGAGATTTATTAACTGGAAAACCTAAACAAGTTTTAACTTCATTTAGAGAAATTGCAAAAGCATTAGATAAATCTATTTTAAGAATAGAAGATTCTGTGATGGAAACGTTATCTCAAACACCTCCAGAACTTGCTGCAGATATTTATAATACTGGTATTTATTTAGCAGGTGGTGGATCTATGTTAAGAGGTTTAGATAAACGTTTATCTCAAAAAACAGATTTACCTGTATATATAGCTGAAGATCCATTAAGAGCTGTAGTTAGAGGAACAGGTATTTGCCTTAAAAACCTAAGTAAATATAAGAGCATATTGATTAAATAAGGAATAGCACATTATGCAACAGATTCTATTTTTCTTTATACGGAATAAAAATTTCCTGTTGTTTTGCGTTTTATTTCTAGTATCAATTGGACTTACAATACAGTCACATTCCTACCACAAAAACAAATTTATTACTTCAGCTAATTTCTTAAGCGGTGGTTTATATTCTTTCAAAAGTGATTTTACAGGTTATTTTAATTTAAGATCAGAAAACAATCAACTAATTGAAGAAAACATACGAATGAGAGAAGAATTAGAGTTCTTCAAAAAGAATTCTTTTTTAACTGAGCTTGATAGTAGTTCGACCCTTTCAAAATATTATTATACTCCTGCAAGAGTCATTAACAATTCCTTTTCAAAAACAAAAAATAAAATTACGATTGATGAAGGTTCAAAAAAAAGCATTGAACTAGACATGGGAGTTATTACTTCAAAAGGTATTGTTGGTATTATAAACAATACCAGTAAAAATTATGCAACCATTCAATCGATATTAAATACCAATAGTCAAATAAATGCGAAACTAAAATCTACTGATCATTTTGGCAGTTTAGTTTGGAATACTAATGATCCTAATATAGTTCAGTTAGAAGAAATTCCACGATTAGCACCTTTAGTAATCGGAGACACTATTGTTACAGGTGGAAGGTCTACCATTTTTCCTGAAGGAATATTAATTGGAACTATTAAAGATTTTAAGTTACTAGCTGATGAAAGCTCATATACATTGAATATTAAATTATTTAATGATATGACAAATCTGAGTCATGTATATATTATTCAGAATAAAGAGCGAGAAGAAATAAAGTTAGTAGAGGAAGGAGAGACAGATGCAGAATAAGGACATTTTAATAAACATATTACGGTTTATCATATTAATTTTATTGCAAGTTTTTATTTTAAACAACATCAACTTTTTAGGGTTTATAAACCCTTATTTATATATTTTCTTTATACTAATCTTTCCTTTTAATGGCAACAAAGCATTGCTTATTTTCTTAAGCTTTTTATTAGGATTATGTATAGACTTCTTTGGAGATTCTGGAGGAATACATGCAGCAGCTTCAGTCTTTATTGCATATATAAGACCTGCTTTCTTAAAGTTTTCTTTTGGAGTGAGCTATGAGCATGACTCTATAAAATTAGGTAAATCTGATTTCATTAAAAGGTTCATATATATAGCATTAATGGTTATTATCCATCATGTTATATTATTTTCTCTTGAAATTTTTAACACAGACCACATACTTTTAATTTTAAAATCGACGTTATTTTCTAGTATCTTTAGTATTGTATTATTAGTCACTACAATGTCTTTATTTAGTAGAAAATCCTAATGAGAAAACTCCTCTTAATTTCGATTGTTTTAATTACAGGGCTCGTCTTTGCATCTCGACTATTTTATCTTCAGATTTATGACACCTCATTTCAAAAACTTTCTGAAAATAATGCAGTAAAGACAGAATTTATCTATCCTCAACGAGGATATGTATTTGACAGAAATGGAAAACTATTAGTTGCAAATCAGCCCTCATATGATGTGATGGTAATTCCTAGAAATGTCAAAAATCTAGATACTTTAGAATTATGTGAGTTATTAAAAATTCCTAAAGAAGATTTTACTACAATTCTTAAAAAATCTTGGGTGTACTCCCCTCGCCTTCCTTCGGTTGTAATACCTCAACTTACCAAAGGTGAATATGCATATATTTCTGAAAAGATGTATAAATATGAAGGATTTTACATTCAGAAAAGATCTTTACGAGATTATCAAGTAACTAACTCTGCAAATGTACTAGGCTATATAGCGGAAGTTAACAATCAAAATATTTCAAAAAATCCTTATTATCAAATGGGTGATTTGATGGGAAAACAAGGAGTTGAAAAGCAATATGAAGAGATATTAAGAGGAATTAAAGGTGTAAAATACATTCAAAAAGATCGTTTCAATAGAGATATTGGACCCTATAAAGAAGGTGTATTTGACACATTACCTGAACGTGGGAAAGACATTACCTTAACTATTGATGAGACCCTCCAAAAGTATGGTGAAGAATTAATGATTAATAAAAGAGGAGGTATTGTTGCTCTTGAACCTGCAACTGGTGAAATCCTTTCATTGGTAACCGCTCCATATTATGACCCAGGTTTACTAGTTGGTAGAGAACGTTCAAAAAATTTCACAAAATTATATTACGACACAATTGCAAAGCCATTATTTGATAGAGGTTTGCAAGGTGAATACCCGCCAGGATCTCCTTTTAAAGCTTTAACAGCCTTAATAGGAATGCAGGAAGGGGTTATTGATACTGAAGAAAGGATTTCATGTCATGGTGGATTTAGATATGGTAGAAATAAACTTTTAGGATGTCACCATCATAGAACACCTTTGGCGATGGTAGCAGGGATTGCCAATTCTTGTAATGCCTTTTTCTGTACAGTTTACAAACGAATTATAGAAAAATATCCAAGTCCACAAGAAGGTATTGATAATTGGAAAACACATTTATCAAGTTTTGGACTAGGTAATTATTTAGGATATGATTTACCTATTGGTAAACGAGGGTTGATTCCTAATTCAGATTATTACAATCGCAGTTATAATTATCCAAAATACAAATGGTATGCATCAGCAACCATTTCGAATGCGATTGGACAAGGGGAAGTTTTACTAACACCTATGCAAATGGTTAATTTTACTGCTGCAATTGCAAACAGAGGATGGTATTACAAACCACATATTTTAAAAAATATAGTTGGAGTTGATACAATTCCTAAAATCTATACTGAAAAACATATCACCACTATTGACAAGAAATATTTTGAACCTGTTGTACAAGGAATGTTTGATGTTTATAATAATGGTACTGCAGCACACATACAGATTCCAGGTATAGAAATTTGTGGAAAAACAGGAACAGCTGAAAATTATATTAGAGTAGATGGTAATAGATTTCAACTTACAGATCATTCCGTTTTTATTGCTTTCGCTCCTAAAGACAACCCTAAAATTGCCATAGCAGTTTTTGTTGAAAATGGATATTGGGGCTCACGTTGGGCTGGAAGAATTGCAAGTTTAATGATTGATAAATATATTAATGGTGAGATTTCTAGAACTGATTTAGAAAAATTTGTTCTTAATGGAAGCCTTGAAGAAGAATATGCCAAACCTTATAGTGGAATCCCTTTTACAATAAATAACTAATGGCAGGATCAAGAAGCAATATACGTTTTGATTGGATTACCATTGTTATCTTTTTAGCGTTGGTTTTCATAGGATGGATAAATATTTATTCTGCATCTTTAGGAACTAATACGGCTGAGATTTTTGATTTTAGTCAAGCATATTCAAGGCAACTTCTTTTTATCTGTTTAAGTTTAATACTCATCGTATTTATACTTGCAATTGATGCTAAATTCTACGAACGATTTTCGAGTATCATTTATATTGTTTCATTAGTTTCTTTATTGCTCTTGTTTCCTCTTGGTAACACTATCTCTGGAGCAACTTCTTGGTATGCATTCGGAAGTTTCAGCCTTCAGCCTAGTGAATTTGCAAAAGCCGCAACTGCACTAGCTTTAGCTAAGTACGTCAGTGATTTACAAACTAATATGGAGGAATTCAAACATCAGCTTAGAGCTTTTTTAATTATTCTTCTTCCAGCTATATTTATTGTGCCCCAACCTGATCCAGGAAGCGCACTGGTTTATATCGCATTAATTTTTCCATTGTATCGTGAAGGACTTCATTTTGTTTATTTATTATTAGGGTTTTTTGTTGCAGCTTTATTTGTAGCCACATTGGCTTTTGGAGTTGTTTGGGTTGCAATTGGAGTTGTATTAATTACCATATTTTTATACTTTAAAAATAAAAAGAAGAGGCGCCAAAAACTTTTCAAATACAGTATTATCGCTGTTGCTTGTATTGGATTCGCATTTTCTGTTAATTATATTTTTGAAAATGTCTTTGAACAGCGTCACCGAGATCGATTTAATATTGTTTTAGGTAAAGAAGTGGATGCTAAAGGAATTGG
>JAHRWC010000200.1 GCA_019090365.1 Flavobacteriaceae bacterium | reverse complement strand
TTACATGATAATTGTCATGCCCTACTTTTTAATAATTGAATAATTTTATACCTAGAAATTAATTCATATAAATATGACTACTTCAAGAAGAAAATTTATTAAAATTTCTGCTCTAAGTATAGGAGGTGTAGCTGCAGCTTCATCTGCTTTTAATATGTTCGGATCCAATCCATATGTCGATGAATTGGTGAGAGAAAATCTTACTAAAAAATTTAATAGAACACCTACATATTGTGAAGTTTGTTTTTGGAAATGTGCTGCATGGACGTATACAGATGAAGAAGGAACTATTAAAAAAATAATAGGGAATGAAGAAGATTCTCATTGTTATGGAAGATTATGTCCTAGAGGAACTGGTGGTGTTGGAATGTACCATGATGATGATCGCTTAAAAACTCCATTAATTAGAAAAATGGTAAACGGTGAAGAAACTTTTGTTGAAGCTAGTTGGACTGAAGCATTAGATTTAATTGCTTCAAAATTTAAAGTAATTAAAGAAGAATTCGGTGCAGAATCTATTGCATTATTAAAACATGGATCTCCTGGAAAACACTTTGAACATTTATTTAAAGCATTTGGTTCAGACACAATTGCTGAACCTGCTTACGCTCAATGTAGAGGACCAAGAGAAACTGGATTTGCATTAACATATGGATCATGGGTTGGCTCACCAGAACCTACAGATATTCGAGATACAAAATGCTTAGTGCTTATTGGATCACATATTGGTGAAAACATGCACAATACGCAAGTTCAAGAAATGTCTGATGCCATTGATAACGGTGCAACCATTATTACTGTTGACCCTAGATTATCAACTGCAGCAAGTAAGTCGAAATATTGGTTAGCCATTAAACCTGCTACTGATATTGCTTTAATGCTTTCTTGGATTCATGTATTAATTTATGAAGGAATTTACGATAAAGATTATATTAAAAAATATGCAAAAGGTTTTGATGAACTAAAAGAACATGTCCGTCAATTCACTCCAGAATGGGCTTACGGAATCACTACAATTAAACCAGAAGTAATAAGAAGAACTGCTAGAGAAATGGCAAATGCTTCTCCTGCTGTAATTATACATCCTGGACGTCACGTTGTGTGGTATGGAGATGATTCACAAAGAGCTAGAACCATGGCTATTTTAAATGCATTATTAGGTTCTTGGGGTCGTCGTGGTGGATTCTATTTCAAAGAAAAAATTAACGTTCCTAAATATCCACACCCAAAATATCCACACCCAAAATGGGGATGGCAAGAGATTGGTGAAAAATATCCTTTAGCTCAAATGGGAATTACTACCGAAGTAATTAATGCTTCTATTCCTCATAAGGATAATAAATATCCTATTAAAGCGTGGATGGTTGCAGGAACTAACCTTACTAAAGCTATACCGAATAAGGCATTATTAGAAAAAGCTATTAATGAGTTAGATTTTATGGTTGTAGTCGATACAATGCCTATGGATGTTACTGGATATGCAGATGTTGTTTTACCTGAATGTACATACCTAGAACGTTATGACGGAATTCGTTCTGCAACCAACAGAGAACCTTCTATTGCAGTTAGAATTCCTGCGGTTGCTCCTAAATACAATTCAAAACCAGCTTGGTGGATGGCAAAAGAAATTGGAGATCGACTAAATTTAAATGAATTCTTTAACTACACCGATTATAAAGAAGTTATAGAATGGCAATTAGATAAAATGGGGACTTCTTTAGAGGAAATGAAAAAAATTGGTGTTAAAAATTATCCAAGAACATCAGGACCTCTTTATTTAAAAGAAGATGAAAATTATACATTCCCAACTGAAAGCGGAAAGATTGAATTATACTCACAAGAGTTAAAAAACTTAGGCTTTGATCCATTACCTAAATACACAAAACATCCTGAACCACCTCAAGGTTTTTATAGATTGAATTACGGTAGAGCTCCTATGCATACATTTAGTAGAACTGCCAACAATCCCAATTTAAATGATTTAAAAGATGAAAATAACCTTTGGGTAAATCCGAAAGTTGCAAGAATCATTGGACTGAAAAAAAATCAAGAAGTATGGTTGAAAAATCAAGATGGAATTATTTCAACATTTTCAATCAAGGTTAGAATTACGGAAAGAGTACGATGGGATTCTGTATATATGGTTCATGGTTTTGGTCACAATAACAAAAAATTAAAAAGAGCCTTCGGAAAAGGAATAAATGATACGCAATTAATTACAAAAGTTGCCATTGACCCGATCATGGGGGGAACTGGAATGAGAGGAAATTTTGTCACCATATTAACTGAAGATCCACATAAAACAATAGGAATATGAGATATGCAATGGTAATAGACACATTAAAATGTGTAGGTTGTAGTGACTGCGTTGTTGCTTGTCAGACAGAGAACGATGTCCCTATTGGGTATTGTAGAGATTGGATTACTGAAACCGTAAAAGGAACGTATCCAAGTTTAGATTTAGAACTAAAATCTGAACGATGTAATCATTGTGAAAATGCTCCTTGCGTTCGTTGTTGTCCAACCGGGGCAAGCCATATTGTTGAAGGCGGAATTGTATTAGTTACTGGAGACGAATGTATTGGTTGTGGTGCTTGTATAGAATCATGTCCTTACGATGCTCGGTACCAACATCCAGATGGTTATGTAGATAAATGTACCTTCTGTCATCATCGATTAGAAAAAGGACAACTTCCAGCTTGTGTCTCTGTATGTCCTACAAAGTGTATGTATTTCGGTGATTTGGACAATCCAAATAGTGAAGTTTCACAATTATTGAAAAAAAGAAAGTATAAAACGTTAGCTCCTGAAGCAGGAACTAAGCCTCATGTATATTACTTACTATAAAAACTGTTAACATGGAAGAGGAATTATTTATAAGCGGAAGAAACATACCTAATATAGATCCATCATTAGAAGTCTGGCATTGGCCTATTTCTTTATACTTATTTTTAGGAGGTTTAGCTGCCGGGCTTTTATTTTTTGCTGCCGTTTTTTACCTATTAGGAAAGGATAAAAAATATCCAGCTGCTGTAAAAGTTTCATCTGTGATACCTCCAATAGCTTTATCAATTGGACTATTAGCGTTGGTATACGATTTAACACATAAACTATATACTTGGCAATTATACACAACAATACGAATTGAATCTCCTATGTCATGGGGAGCTTGGGTATTACTTATTGTAACGCCAATATCCTTTCTTTGGACTTTTAGCTATTACAGAGAAGTATATCCAAAACTAGAAAATAAACTTCAGGTATTTAAAAGACTTAAATTCTTGAATGGTCTTGAAAAATATATCATTAAAAACAGAAAATATTTAGCCTATGCTTTAATTCCTTTAACCCTAATATTAGGAATCTATACAGGAATATTACTTTCAGCTTTTAATGCAAGACCGCTTTGGAATAATGCAATACTAGGACCTCTATTTTTAACTTCTGGTTTATCTACAGCAGCAGCAACCATTATTTTACTTTCAAAAAAGAAAAAAGAAAAACACTTTTTTGGGAAAATAGATTTAGCATTAATCATTATCGAGTTAGCGCTTATCTCTCATATGATTATGGGATATTTTGCTGGTCCTGAAGTACAAGTAGAAGCAATGCAATTATTGATTGGAGGTGAATTTACAGTCATGTTCTTTGTCTTTGTAATAATTCTAGGTTTAATAATCCCAGCAATTCTTGAGCTCATTGAAATATATGGTTATAAAACTCCCGTTGCCATAGCAGCACTTTTAGTTCTATTAGGAGGCCTTGTTTTTAGGTTTGTTATGGTTGAAGCAGGACAAATTACACGCTATCTATATTAAATAAACATTATGAAAGCAGAAAAAAAACAAAACAAGCATATATACTGGAATCCATATTTTGGTGGTTTTCTACTTGGTATATTAATCATCTTTACTTTTTACATGACAGGAAGAGGTTTAGGTGCTACAGGTGCAATGAAAAGTAGCGTAGTCGCAACAGTAGATACTATTTCTCATACACATGCTGAAAGTAATTCTTATTACAGCAAGTTTATAAATAAAGATGAATCTGTTTTAAACAATTGGCTTGTTTTTGAAACTATTGGGATCTTGTTAGGAGCTTTTATTTCAGGAAGTTTAGCAGGCAGAATTGGATTAAGAACGCAACACTCTCCAAAAATAACATCCAGACGAAGACTCGTTTTTGCCTTAATAGGCGGAGTGCTATTTGGACTAGGATCTCAGATTGCGAGAGGTTGTACAAGTGGAGCAGCACTTAGCGGAATGGCTGTCCTTTCAACAGGTGGATTTATAACGATGCTTTCCATTTTTGGAACAGGTTATTTAGCAGCGTATTTCTTTAGAAAAAATTGGATATAATTTAAACAAAACAACATGGGACCTTTAATACCAAACGATATAATTTCTCACGAATGGAGCTACATAATTGCTATACTTATAGGATTGGCTTTTGGATATATATTGGAAGCTTCAGGCTTTTCATCTTCCCGAAAATTAGCCGGTGTTTTTTACGGATATGACTTTGTGGTTTTAAAAGTATTTTTTACTGCTGCATTGGTTTCAGTAATAGGAATTCTGTATATGGATTACTTAGGATATCTTGATTTTAACAGCCTGTATGTACATCCAACATTTTTATGGGGAGCAATTATAGGTGGAGCCATTATGGGAATTGGTTTTGTTTCAGGTGGATTCTGCCCTGGAACTAGTTTATGCGCTGTGGCTATCGGAAAAATTGACGCTATGGTTTTTGTCGGTGGAATTTTAATTGGAATCTTTATTTTTTCTGAATTAATTTCCTTTTTCGAACCTATTTATAGCGGTTATTACTTCGGAAATGTTACCCTCGTCGATTCCTTAGGAATATCACCTTATTGGTTTGTATTCATATTTACCATTATAGCAATTATTGCTTTTATCGTTGTAGATATCATTAGAAAAAGAAATAAAAAAATATTTTATAATTAAAGCGCATCACTATGATTAATAGAAAGTTAGCAAAAGTTTTATCATTTAGGTATAAAATACTAGCAATCATATTTTTAGTCTTAGCAGGCGGATTGGTAGTATTGCCTAAATATGAAAAACAAGAAGGTATTCAGCCGGAAGCATTGTTGAAAAATGCGGTGAGTTCTGAACGATATATTACTACAGATGAACTAGCAGATCTTATCATTAATCAAGATCCCTCTTTTATTTTGATTGATGTTAGAGAAGAGGAAAGTTATAAAAAATATAGCCTTCCAAATTCAATCAATATTCCGCTTGACAAACTTTTGAGTGAGGATTCAAATTCATTCTTAAACCAAGATCAATTTGATGTTATTTTATTTTCGAACGATCATTTTTATGCAGATCAAGCCTGGCTTATTTGTAATCGATTGGATTATAATCATATTCGTGTTTTAAAAGGAGGTCTTAATGCATGGTTTAATACAATTATAAATCCTGAAAAACCTTCAGAAAATCAATCTGTAATTGCTTCAGAATTATATTCCTTTAGAAAAGCTGCAAGTATGTATTTTGGTGTTGCATATCCAGATGAATTTAAAGCTAAACCTGTTGTGAAAATAATTCCGAAGAAAAAAGTGATTCCGAAAAAAAAGAAAAAAAAGATGCCTGTTGAAGGTGGTTGCTAAATAATATAATTGAAATACTTTTATTATGAAAGAATTAGAAAAAACTAAAAGAATATCAATTGCTGCAGTGCTTTTTATATTAATAATAATTATTGGTTTATTGTTTTATGAGAGACCAAAACATTTATATACAGTGAACTCTAACGATATGTTAGAAAAAGTTATTAAAGCAGATTATTTTATTGCCCTAGATAAAATTGATGATCCAAGTATTGTTTTAATTGATATAAGAAGTCCTTTTGAATTTGAAAAAGGTCATCTCAATGAAGCAATTAATATTTCAACTCCTGAATTATTAAAAGGTGATAATCCAGAACTATTTAATAAAATAGCAGCCAATAAAAAAGTGGCAATTTTATATGGTTCTACTCCAACTGAAGCAAATAATGCTTTTATGGTTTTGTATCAATTAGGGTTTGAAAATATTAAAATTTTATTAGTCTCTTTAGCATACGAACAAAATAAACTCATTACAAATAATAGTATAATTGAAAAAAATGTAACCGATATAAATGCTTTTATAGCTGAATCTCAGAAAAAAGTAAAAATCGTTCCAAAACCTAAAAAAAGAATACCAAAAAAAGTTGTTCCGAAGAAAAAGAAAAAGAAAATGCCGGTGGAAGGTGGATGTTAATTTTATGATCGTATTTATCATTGTTTTTCCACTAAAAAACACATAATGATAAATAAGTTATTTGAATGAAAGGGTAGTTTTTAATTAAACTACCCTTTTAATTTTCTCTTTTATTATGCCCTAAAATTCATTTTTTCAACTGTATTTCTATCGATATTCTTTTAATAAAAACATTTTTAAATAATTTTTTTACAACTAACTGTTTTTCAGTGTTTTACTTGTGTAACAAAAGTATCTAAGCAGAATAATTATGTATAGAAGAAGTATGATAATGGTCATATTAAAAGGCCTATTCCATGTCTAATTTTATACGAAATTTAAGACATTAATTAATCTTAATCTATTTAAAATGAAAAAATTAACCTCGTATTTAGTGCTACTATTTTTTATAACATTTTTCACAAATAGCTATAAAATTATAGGTCAAAGTGATGCCAAAATATCTGCATCAGAATTCGATATATTAATAGAGTATTTAGAAGCGAATGGAAACTTTATTAATAGTGAAGCTGCTCCCGCTATAATTCAAGCTGAAGAAGTCAAAAAGAATCTAAAAAACCCAAAATATCATGTAATAGATATCCGAAGTGATAGTTGGTTTGAATATGGTCATATTAAAAATGCTGTGAATGTAAAAGCAGCAGATTTGCTTACTTATTTTGAAAATACCATCAAACCAGAGGATTTTGAAAAAATTACATTGGTTTGCTATTCTGGTCAATCAGCAGCATATTTTTCTGGACTGTTAAGATTAGCTGGTTATAACAATGTGTATAACATGAAATGGGGAATGAGCTCTTGGCGATTAGATTTTGCTGAAAACTCTTGGTTAAAAAACATTAAAAATGATTTTGCAGAAAGCCTTGAAACAACAGAAAACGCAAAAGCTGAAAAAGGTATTTCTCCTGTGTTAAATACTGGTAAAACAGATGCTAAAGAAATATTGAGAGCTCAATTAGAGAAAGCATTTGCTACACCTTATAAAGAATCAATAATCAAATCTGCAGATGTTTTTGAAAACGCTACTAATTACTATGTCGTAAATTATTGGGATCAAGACAAATATGCCTTTGGTCATATTCCTGGTGCTATTCAATACCAACCAAATGCTTCTTTATCAGCTACTGCTGATTTATTGACACTTCCAACAGATAAAAAAGTTGCTGTATATGGTTCAACAGGTCAAGAAACTGCCTATGTAGTTGCCTACTTAAACATATTAGGTTACGATACAGGAAACATAGCTTATGGTGCTAATAGCTTTATAAATAAAAAACTTAAAGAAAATAAATGGGATGCTTTTACTAATAAAGAAGTAAACACATATCCAGTTATTGAATAATACATTATAAAATAACTTAAATATAATATCATGAAAAAATTATCATTCTTTCTTATTGGACTCTTTTTGATACCCTCACTATTCTTAACATCATGTGATAGAGGAGATGATCTTGTAACAAACAATGGATCAAGTTCAACTCCAGCTTTTACTCTTATGAAAGAGTATATGATTAACAACAATCTAGATATAGATAAAATCTTAACGAATGTTGACGGAGCCAAATTTGTTGCTGGCGCACCTGCAGAAGCTGATCTTCAAACATTTCTAGACAAGTATTACATTGTTGATATTAGAAGTAATACAGATTTTGCAAATGGACATATTCAAGGGGCAATTAATGTACCACTTGCTGATTTATTAAATGAAGCTCCTAATGCAAATGGACAAGCAATACTATTAGTATGTTATACAGGACAAACAGCTTGTTATGGTACAGGTTTATTACGTTTAGCAGGATATAGTAACACACAAGCGCTAAAATGGGGAATGTCTGGTTGGAATCCAGCAACTGCAGCATCTTGGAATAATTCTATTGCTAGCCCAGCAGAAGGTCATGCTAATTGGTCATTTAATGAAGAACCAACTCATTTAGTTTTTTCAGATCCAACAATGACAACATTTGAAACAGATGGTCAAGAAATATTAAATGACCGAATTGCGCTAGTGTTATCTGAAGGGTTTAAAGGAATAAACGGAATTGATGTTCTTAATACACCAAGTAACTACTTCATAAATAATTATTTCAGTGCAACAGATTATCAAGGATTTGGTCACATAGTTGATGCATACCGATTTAAAGAAGATCTTACATTAATAAATAATGGATATCAAGGAATAGATCCTGCAACGAATGCTCAAGTTGCAAACTATTGCTATACAGGACAAACTTCTGCTGTACTTACAGCATGGATGCGTGTATTAGGATATGATGCTTATAGTGTAAAATTTGGAATGAACGGTTTATATAATTCTAACCCTGCATGGACTGCAAATCAATGGAGTTCATCTGTTTCAAAAAATTTACCAATTGTAAATTAATAGAACTTAAAAATTCAAATGATGAAAAATAAAATATTAATACTGATATCGCTTGTGTTTTTATTCACTTCAAGTAATCTTTTTTCACAAGGATGTGAAGGTGATGAACCGGAAGCAAAAAACGATTCTATAACAAAACCGACTATAAAGATTTTCGGTTATCTTCAACCTGAATTTGATTACACTTTTAATGATGAAAACGAAAGTGAATTCAAATTTAAAAGAGCCCGAATTGGTGTAAGAGGTAAAGTAAATAATGACTTTTCATATTACTTTACACTTGAAACAAGTCCATTTGTTAGTGGTACCGGAAGTGTGGTTTTATTAGATGCTTTTGTTACGTACGACAAATATACTTGGGCTAAGGCTTCATTAGGTTCATTCAAACAACCATTTGGTCTTGAAGTATCTACTCCTTGTCATGGTTTAAGTACTATTGATAGAGCCATTGTATCTAATCAATTAATTGCTCCACAAAGAGATTATGGTTTAATGATTTTAGGTGGAAATAAATACACAAAATTTAATTATTCTATAGCTTTAATGAATGGTAGTGGACTTCACGTATCTGATAATAATTCACAAAAGGATTTTATAGGTAGATTAACTTATAAAGCATTCGACTTTTTAACAGTTGGTGGTAGTTTTAGATATGGATACCCTAATAATGACGAATCTAGAACTTCTTATGGTGCCGAATTTGTAGCAACCTACGACAAGTTTAAATTACAAGGTGAATATATCTATGATGAAGGTGATTTTAACCGCGCTGCAGGTGGTGGTTGTGGAGATGCTTTAGTTGAATTAGGTGAAAAAAGAGACGGTGGATACATTATGGCAACTTATGACACAAAATGGAATATCCAACCTGTTTTTAAATACGAATTTTTTGACTCTAACATTGACGTGAAAAAAGTTGGATACCAAGAAATGATGACTATTGGAGCAAGTTATTTCCATAATGACAGAGTTAGACTTCAAATAAATTATCAAGCTCATATTGAAACTGACATTAATATTGATAACGATGTATTTTTGGCACAAGTACAAGTAAGATTCTAATATTTTTTATTTGTTTTGATTATTTAATAGTCTTTTTAAGGAAAACTCTCTAACTTAAGTTAGAGAGTTTTTTATTTCTTAACTTTACTTCCTAAGTGTAAAAAATATACATACAATGAATAGTCAAAACAGTAATTTACAGGACAAATTAAGTGAATACTATTCTAGTATTTTTGAAAAAGAACTTATAGATGATATTATAAAAGTTGGGCGATTTGAATCGATTGAAAGCGGAAACTTATTAATAGACATAGGCCAAGATTTAACTCATATCCCTTTAATTTTAAGTGGAGTAGTTAAAATAATGAGGCAAGAAAATGAAGATGAAGAATTAGCACTTTATTACCTAGAACGTGGTGACACCTGTGCAATTTCATTTGTAAATTGCATTGATCACAAAAGGAGTATTTTTAGAGGTATTGTTGAAAAAGATGTTGAAGTTGTATTTCTACCTGTTGAAGTGATTGATGATTGGCTTCAAAAACACAAAACTTGGAGGCGTTTTATTATTGATAGTTATCATCTTAGACTTCTTGAGATGGTTGACGCAATTGATGGTTTAGCATTTATGAAACTTAAAAATAGAATGCTTAAATATTTAATTGAAAAAGTAAAAATTACGCAAGAGAATATTCTAGACATTACACATCAAGAAATTGCAAACGATTTAAATTCTTCTAGAGTTGTGGTTTCTCGTATGTTAAAGCAATTAGAACAGGAAAACAAAATTGAAATGCGTCGTAATAAAATCATCATAGAAAGCTTTTAGATACAACATTTTCCTTGTATTCTCTGTAACTTTAGTTACACATCGAACTGACTTTTATCATTTGTTGCCTTTTATAACTTAAGTAAATTTACTCATTATTAGTTACTTAAACTTTTACAATGAAAAACTTAGTTATATTAGGTTCAGGAACAGCGGGGACAATGATGGCAAACCATCTTAGACCTAAACTTAACAAAGGTGAATGGAATATCTCAATTGTTGATCAGTATAAAACACATTATTATCAACCAGGCTTTTTATTTCTTCCCTTCGACACTTATACTGAAGAACAAGTTAAAAAAGTAGGTAAAAAATTTATTCCAAAAGGAGTAAATTATATTCAAAAAAAGATTGAAAAAATTCTTCCAGAAGAAAATAAAGTTGAGCTAGAAGATGAAACTTTAGAGTATGATATTTTAGTGGTTGCTACTGGCTCTAAAATTGCTCCAGATGAAACAGAAGGATTACTTGGACCTCTTTGGAAAAAAGATATTTTCGACTTTTACACTTTTGAAGGTGCTTTAGCTTTGCGTAATAAATTACGTGAATGGGAAGGTGGAAAACTAGTAGTTCATATTACTGAATTACCAATAAAATGTCCTGTTGCTCCTCTTGAATTTGCTTTTCTAGCTGATTCATATTTCAAAGAAAAAGGAATGCGCGATAAAGTAGATATTACCTATGTAACTCCTTTAGACGGTGCTTTTACAAAACCTACTTGTTCAACAGCTCTTAGTTATTTATTAGAAGAAAAGGGAATAAAATTAGAACCAGATTTCGCTATTGAAAGAGTCGATAATGAAAACAAAGAAATTATCGATTATGCAGATAAAACAGTTCCTTTCGATTTATTAGTTACTGTCCCTACTAATATGGGAGATGAGGTAATTGAAAGATCTGGTATGGGAGACGATTTAAACTTTATTCCAACACATAAACACACCCTACAATCTATAGAAAATGAGAATGTGTTTGTCATTGGTGATGCTACAAATGTCCCAGCTTCAAAGGCAGGTTCTGTAGCCCATTTCCAAGCAGAAACTTTAACCGATAACATACTTCTATATATCAAAGGATATACTTTAAAAGAAGAATTTGATGGTCACGCAAATTGTTTTATTGAAACAGGAGATAAAAAAGCTTTATTAATCGACTTTAATTATGTCACAGAACCTGTTCATGGAACCTTTCCGTTTTCAAAAATTGGACCTCTTAAGCTATTAAAAGAAAGTGTATTTAATCACTGGGGGAAATTAGCATTTAGATGGATCTATTGGAATATGCTTTTAAAAGGAATAGCAATTCCATTTGTTTCAAGAAATATGAGCTTTAAAGGAAAAGTATTTGATATCAAAAAATAATTAATATAAACAACATAAATATAAGAATCATGGAAACAACAATAGCAGGATATAAAATCAACACAACAGAAGATGGCTACCTAACAGATTTCTCTCA
This sequence comes from Flavobacteriaceae bacterium, assembly GCA_019090365.1. Classification (GTDB taxonomy): domain Bacteria; phylum Bacteroidota; class Bacteroidia; order Flavobacteriales; family Flavobacteriaceae; genus Marifrigoribacter. The sequence goes on along the minus strand of JAHRWC010000200.1, from coordinate 9,707 downwards.
ATGGACAAAAGAAATTGGTATAGAACTAGCAAAAGAGCAAGAAATTGAAATGACAGATAAACATTGGGAAGTTGTTGAATTTCTTCAAGGAAAACATAAAGAAGATGCTGCTTTATCAATTAGAGGAATTAAAAAAAGCGGTGTAATCGACATTAAAACTTTTTACGCTTTATTCCCTGGAGGTCCTTTAAAGAAATCTACTTTAATTGCAGGAATTCCAAAACCAAAAAGTTGTATTTAATCTAAAAATAAAATCAAATGGCAACAACCGTAAAAAAAATGCTTTTCATCTTATCGAAAGCAACAATTGAAAATGTATATGCAGCCTTTATTATGGCAAATGGAGCTAGAATGGAAGGGATTGAATCTGAAATATTCTTTACTTTCTTTGGGCTAGAAGCAATTCAGAAAAAGAAATTAGAACATTTAAAAGTAGCCACTGTTGGTAATCCAGCAATGCATATTCCTACCATGTTAGGAGGCTTACCAGGAATGGAAGCATTTGCTACAAAAATGATGAAAAAAGAAATGGAAAAATTAGACATGCCTCCTGTAGGTGAGTTCTTAGAAATCTTATCAGATTCTGGAGCGAAACTTTGGGCTTGTAAATTAGCTGTTGAAATGTTCCATTTAAAAGAAGAAGATTTAATTGATGATATTGATGGTATTCTAACAATTGGTGATTTTTACAATAGAGCCAATACTGAAGACTGCCATTTGCTCTTCATTTAATTAAAATTTAACCATGAAAAAGCCATCTAAAAGATGGCTTTTTTTATTTCAAGAACTGACTTTTATCATTTTATTAAAACTGACATATTTCTACTTTTGACTTAATATAAAAAGTATATTCTGATAGATCAAACTATTTCTCTTTACAATTACAATAATGGTGTAATCATGATTGGTGTTTTTGTTTTAGTCATTGTTGCACTTGTTGTAATGCTAGTTCAATTCATGAACAGTGGTAAAAAGAAATAATAATAATTAGTGTTGTTAGAAAAAAGAGGGCTTAATAGCCCTCTTTTTAATTAAACAACTAAACAACAAAATGATCTAAAACTTATACTGTAGAAAAGCAGTAAAGTTTCTTCCCGGATCATTAATCGGTACACTACCAAAATCTTCTTGATTTCTATAAGAAAAATTTAAGTGATTATGATATGTTTTGTCAAATACAATCAATACTGAAACTCCTAAGGTTACATTCTTAATAGGTTTTACTCCTAGTTTTACATCTAAAGTTTCATATCCATCAGTGCTAGTTTCGCCAAAACTTTCTGAAATATTATTTTGCTTACTAACTACATTTAACAAAGCACTAGCCCAAAATTTCTTTTTTTCAAACCCTAAAGATACTTTTGTAGTAACAGGTGGGCTTAATGGTAAAGATTCATTAAAATCTTTGTTTTTTGCATAAACTAAAGCAACTTCAGTTTTAAAATAATAGTCTTTTAAAAAGTCTATTTGAGCCGTTGCTTCAAATCCTGTTTTATACGCCTCTTCTATATTCTGAAAAACTTTCGGGTGAACAGGATCTAGCATAGGATTGAATTTTCTTGTTAAGCTTTCATCAATCTTTGCAACAATTAAGTTTTCAAAAAATGAATAATAAAATGAAGCTTCAAATTTAAAAGCATCGATTCCTTGCTCAAATTTTTTCTTTCCTTTAAATCCTATTTCAAATTGATTATTTACCTCAGCTTTTAGGTTTGGATTCCCAATATATTCGTAAGGATCTTGTCCTATATTGAAATGATTTACATAACGTTCAATCATATTTGCAGAACGTACCCCTCTACCATAAGCGGCTTCCAAAGTAAAATTATCTGAGATTAATTTCTTTAAAGAAACTGTACCACTAATATTATCTTCATTACGCTCTTTAAGGTCGTACATTTCAGCAAAATCCTCTTCAGGGTCTTGGATGTCAGTATTAATCATATCATAACGTAAACCCGCAGTAAATATGGTTGAGCTATTTGCATGCCATCTTGCTTCTGTAAAAACTCCATAATTATTAATATAGGAATCTTGCCAAATTTTATCTGTAAATTCCATTGGCATAGGTAGCGGTTCTCCCATCATATTTAATTTCATGATTCGGTTTCTAACACCATCTCTTGCAATTAACATCGCATCTACTCCACTAAATAATTTTACTTGTTCAGATGGATTCCATTTTAATTCAATTTTACCTCCAATTGTTGTAGCTTCTACAGGAGATGAAGCTGACATTCTCATAAAAGAAGGTCTTTTAAAATTGGTCATTAAATGATCTACAAAACTATAATACACCTTAGCGTTTAAAGTCTTTGCAACTTCGCCAATGTTTGTTAATTTATAATCTAAGGATACAACTGTACTGTTGTCAAATTCAGTATCCATTGGCAATCCTGCGTGTAATACATCGCGTCCAAATGATTGACGCCAATGTAATTTTATACGTTGATCTTCAGTAAAATTATATCCAAATTTAATTCCGTAGTCAGTACTTCTAAAAGAGGAAGGAATCTCGGTTCCATCACCGTCTTCATAATTTCCAAAATCACGATATCCTACATTTCCAACGATATCATATTTTTCGGTAATCTGTTGTAATTGAAGCATGGTTACTAATGAATTTCCATTGGTTTCGTATCCAGCAGATGTTTTTCCATGAAAACCATATTCAGAAGCAGAAGGTTTTTGAGTTACTAAATTTACAATCCCTCCAAAGGTTGCGCCATAACGTACAGAGTAAGGCCCTTTAATAATCTCAATTTTTGTAATTTCTTCAGGAATCACGTGTGTAGTAATTGGATCCATTCTGTTAGTACAAGCATTTACAGCTTTAGTACCTCCATCATACATTATATTTAGTTGCTCATATTGAGCTGCTCTAAACGCAGGATCATTTGCATAATTTCCACGTTTTATAGTTGAAAAACCATTAACGCTGCTAAATAAATCTGCAACATTTTTAGGTTGTACAATTTTTTCAGCATTGTCTGTAGAAACAGTTGCAAATACAGGATCATTTTTTGAATTACCAACAACAATTACTTCATCTATCTTAATGACCTTTTGGTTAGTACTATCTTGTTCTTTTTCTACTTCTTGTGAAAAAGAAACTGTATATAAAAGTGTACATAATAGTACACTAAAAAGTTTTTTCATTTTAATATAATTAATTTAACTTAATAGTAATGGGTTCCAATAAAAGCCTTTATTGAAACATATTAGATTGTATAAATTAATTAAACTTTGGGAGGGTGATATATAGAAGGTTTATCTATATATGCATACAAATTATTGTATAAATATTGTTTCTTATTGTTCTTCTTGAATTTATATAATTTATAGCTAAAATTTGAAGCTACAAAAACTGGAAAATCTTTAAATGTAATATACTCTGTAGGTGTTTTATCTTCAGAAGAAGTTTTTGTAGTGACTTCTTTTAAATGACACTTTCCATTACATTCGAGTTCGGGTTTATCTATATTCTTACAGAACTGTTCTATAAATTCAACAGGACTCGCATAATAATAAGCATAGGTTATAGATACTTGAAAAGTATTCCATGCCATTAATGCAATAAAAAATCCAACGAATATGTGACTATAGATTTTCACGCTTCAAAAGTAGGAAGTTCAAGCCTTATAAAATGTGATATTTATCATCACTTTTTATAAGGCTATGTAACATTAGTAACCAACTGAAACTAAATTAATCACGAATTTTGTAGATTAATTAATCCCAAATGTAACATGAAAAAAGTATACAATTCTCTTTTTATTTTAGCTTTATTATTAAGCAATTCATTATTTTCTCAAGATGTATTTACAGTAGAAATTGATCCCTTAGTTATTACAGAAGCTCCAAATGTTCATTCCTTTTCTTGGGGAAAAACAAGTGATGACAAATGGGTTATCATTGGAGGAAGAATTGATGGTTTACATCAAAGACAGCCTTTTGCAGCTTTTTTAGAAAATAGTAATAATAAAGATATTACCGTAATTGATATTGCTACAAATCAAACATGGTCAAGATCTTTACAAAATATTACTACTTCCATTTTTGAACAATTACAATCAACTAATCAAGAATTTATTCAAAGAGACAATACCTTATATATAATTGGAGGTTATGGTTATAGTCCAACAGCTGGCGATCATATTACTTACCCAAATCTAACTGCTATTGATCTTGATGAAGTAGCAAATGCGGTTATAAATAATACTGATTTAAATCCATATTTCAGGCAAATTTCTGATCCTAATCTTGCTTCAACTGGAGGTCAACTTGGATTGTTAGACGATGTTTTTTACTTATGCGGAGGACAATTTTTTGAAGGAAGATACAACCCAATGGGACCCGATCACGGACCAGGATTTGAGCAAGAATATACCGATGAAATTAGAAAATTTAATGTAGTAGATGATGGTACTAATTTATCATTAACGAATTATTCAGCTGTAAATGATGTTGATAATCTTCATCGACGTGATTACAATATGGCTCCTCAAATATTTCCAAACGGAGAAGCTGGATTTACCATGTTTAGTGGAGTTTTTCAACAAGAAGTTGATTTACCCTTTTTAAATTCAGTAGATATCACACCAAATGGACATACTGTAAATAATAATTTCAATCAGTATTTGAGTCAATACCATAGTGCAAAAATTCCAATTTACGATGATGCAAACAACACAATGCATACTATATTTTTTGGAGGTATGAGTCAGTATACATTAGACGAAAACGGTAATTTAGTGCAGGATGATAATGTACCGTTTGTTAAAACTATTAGTAAAGTTACACGGTCAAATAGTGGCGCAATGACTGAAACAAAACTAGAAATTGAAATGCCTAGCTTATTAGGTTCTGGAGCCGAATTTATTCCAATAACAAATACTTCCTTTTATACTTCTGAAGATATTTTAAACATCAATAATCTTCCAGAAGGTCCAACTTTAGTAGGTTATATCTTTGGAGGAATTGATAGTTCACAAGAAAACATTTTCTTTATCAATAATGGAACTCAAAGTAGTGCAAGTAATGTAATTTTTAAAGTGTTTATTAATAAAGGTATTTTAGGTGTAAATGACATTGAATTAAACAATGAAAGTGTCTATAATCTTTCTGTATTTCCTAATCCTTCTAAAGATATTTTTACTTTAAACTTTTTCGTGCCTAGTACAAAAGCTCACATTATTGAAGTGAATGATTTACTAGGAAAACTAATTAAAAGAGTTGAAATAATAGAACCAATAGGAAATCATTCTATTACTATTGACCTTTCATCATTTGCATCAGGAGAATACTTTGTTACCTTAAAAAGTGAAGGAAGTTCTACTTTAAAAAAGATAATTAAATTATAAATACTTAACCTACTAATTTAAAAAGCAGCTTTACGCTGCTTTTTTTGTTTGGTAACAAATGTAACTGACATCACCTGCTTCATCATTTAATTTTGTCCCTATAAATAATAATGATGATTAAACAACATATTCATATTCTCACTTTTTGTTTTGGATTGTTTACTGGGCACATACATGCTCAGGAGGTTAAAACTATTAGCAAATCTGAAGTGTTAACAAAGGTTGCCTCTCAAAACTTATCAGCAAAAATTTCTGAGCAAGAATACAATCAAGCAAAAGCAGATTATCAACAAACCAATGCTGTTTTTTTACCAAATATTACGGCATCATACACAGGTATTGTAACCAATAATCCTTTGATGGCATTTGGATCAAAACTAAATCAAGAAGTATTAACAGCCCAAGATTTTGATCCATCTCGATTAAATGATCCTGATAGAGTTCAAAATTTTACGACAAAGTTCGAAATTCAACAACCGCTTTTAAATTTAGACGGTATGTTTCAACGTAAAGCTGCAAAAACTAAGATGAATGCAATGCAACTTAAGTCGATTCGTACTCAGGAATACCTCACATTAGAAGCTACAAAATCGTATATGGAACTACAGTTAGTTTATAAAGCTGTAGAAGTTCTAGAAAAAGCTTTGGAAGCTGCTCAAGCCAATTTAAAAGTAGCAAACAATAGTTACAAAAACGGGTATTTACAAAAAGCTGATTTGTTATCTGTAGAAATTAGAGTAAACGAAATTTACAATCAATTACTACAAGCTAAAAGCGAAATAAGTAATGCTTCAAATTATGTTTCTTATATCATGAATGAAGATGATTCATTGATTTTTAAACCTTCAGACAGTTTGTTTGTTTCTGAAGTAATAGTAGGTGAAAGTTTAATTCTTTCAGAAGAAAGATCCGATTTAAAAGCAATGCAATTGGCTTCTGAAGCTTATAATTCTATATATAAAGCAGATAAATATTCTTTTTTACCTCGCTTGAATGCTTTTGGAAGTTATGAACTTTACGATGACAAATTTTTGCAAGCTGATGCAAATGGATATTTAGTTGGTGCTCAATTAAGTTGGAATATTCTAGAAGGTACAAAGCGCTTCGGAAAGGCTCAAAAAAGCAAAGCCGAATACAATAAAGCTTCCTTAGAATACACACAATATCTTTCAAAAAGTAAACTTGAATTAAATAAAGCTCAAAGAATGTTAAGTGATGCTGAAAACAATTTAAAATTGAATGAATTATCCTTAGAACAAGCAAAAGAAGCTTTACGAATAAGAACCAATCGATTTAAAGAAGGGCTCGAAAAAACAGCTGATGTTTTAACCGCTGAAACTTCCTTCGCTCAAAAACAATTAGATTATTATCAGGCTGTGTTTAGCTTTAATTACGCTCAAGCTTATTTACAATTTTTAACAACCAAATAAATTACCATGAATACTATTCGATATACAATAGCAATACTTTTTACCTCAATATTTATAGTGAGTTGTGGTAGTGATGTTGATAAAACAGTTTCAGAACAAAAAATTCCTGTTACTGTAACTTTAAGTTCAAACACTCAAAAAAATGCAAGTCCTTTTATTACCACAAGTGGGAAAATTGAAGCAAGTAACAATGCAAATTTAAGTACTCGAATGATGGGTTTTGTCAATAAAATTCATGTAACTGTGGGCGATGAAGTTGAAAAAGGACAATTATTAATTTCTATTAATAACTCAGATTTACAAGCAAAACTTGCGCAGGCAAATGCTTCAATTACACAAGCTAAAGCTAGATTTTCTATTGCTAAAAAAGATTACAATCGTTTTAAAAACTTGTTTGAAGATAATAGTGCTTCTCAAAAAGAAATGGACGATATGACTTCTAATTATGAGATGGCTAAAGCAAGATTAGAAGCTGCTCAACAAATGAAAAATGAAGTCAATGCGCAATTTGCTTATGTAAATATTCGAGCGCCTTTTAAAGGAGTGATTACACAAAAACTAATAAAAGAAGGCGATATGGCAAACCCTGGAGTTCCATTACTGTCTATTGAAAACCCTTCAAATTTTGAAGTGATAACTAGCCTAAATGAAAATGAAATACAACAAATTAAAAAAGATGTTCCTGTAAGCATAAAGATAAAATCTTCAGGGAAAATTATAAAAGGTAAAGTCTCTGAAATAAGTCGTTCTGCACAAAACACAGGCGGGCAATATCAAGTTAAAATAAACCTATCGAAAACAATAGAAAATATATTGTCAGGTATGTATGTTTCGGTTGAATTTCCTGTTGAAAAAACCAATACTTCTAATGATAAAGTATTGGTTTCAACAGGAGCATTAGTTCACAAAGGTCAACTTTCGGGAGTGTATACTGTAAGTGAGAATAACACTGCATTATTGCGTTGGCTCCGCTTAGGAAAAACCTATGGAGATCAGGTTGAAGTATTGTCTGGATTAAACTCGGATGAAGCTTATATCTTAAATTCTGAAGGAAAATTATACAACGGAGCACCAATTAATATTAAAAAATAAGATTCGCGTTAGGGATAACAGTGACATCCTTTTTGCAAAATTATTTGCAAAAAGATATAACGAATAGCCCGCTCGAACGCCAAAATATAAAGACATGAAAGAAGGATTTGCAGGTAAAATTGCCAAAGGATTTATAGGATCAAAGCTCACCGTGCTTTTAATGATTGTATTTATGGTTATTGGTGTGTATAGTTCGTTTTTAATTCCGCGTGAAGAGGAACCACAAATTGATGTCCCTATGGCAGATATTTTTGTTGGATATCCAGGTGCGAGTCCAACCGAAGTGGAGTCTAGAGTAATTAAACCTTTAGAGAAATTAATTTCGAATATTAAAGGAGTTGAATATGTGTATTCTACTTCGATGAAGGAACAAGGAATGGTGATTGTTCAGTTTTATGTAGGGGAAGACATTGAGCGTTCTTTTGTAAAATTATACAATGAAATTAACAAGCACATGGATAACATGCCGCAAGGAGTGACCATGCCTTTAGTGAAAACGCGTGCGATTGATGATGTGCCTATTTTAGGATTAACCCTTTGGAGTGAGACCTATGATGATTTTCAGTTAAAACAGATTGCACAAGAGTTGACAAATGAGATTGAAAAAGTACCCAATGTTGCGATTACTAAAAAAGTTGGAGGTCGAAACAGACAGCTTCGCGTAGTGTTAGATAAAGATAAAATGGCTGAAAGTGGATTGGATTTTTTATCTATTTCTGAAATGATTAAAGTAAATAACCAGCAATTAAATGCTGGTGATTTTAACAATCGAGATGTTGAATTTTCAGTAACAACAGGTCAATTTTTAAAGAATGTAGAAGATGTAGAAAACTTAGTGGTCGGCGTAAAACAAAACCAACCTATTTACTTAAAACAAATTGCTACAATTATTGATGGACCTGAAATCCCTAAGAATTATGTGTCTTTAGGGTATGGACAGGCAAGTAAAAAAAGAGATGAATTCCCTTCTGAATATCCAGCTGTTACTATTTCGGTAGCGAAGCTGAAAGGCGCTGATGCTATGAAAATTTCAGAGGTGATTTTAAATAAAGTGGATCGCTTAAAAACCACTTTAATTCCAGATGATGTAAAAGTAGAAGTAACTCGTAATTATGGTGAAACTGCTTCACAAAAAGTATCAGAATTGTTAATGCACCTCATCGGTGCAATCCTTGCAGTTACTATTGTAGTAATGCTTGCTATGGGTTGGCGTGGTGGATTGGTAGTGTTTTTATCGGTGCCAATCACATTCGCATTAACGTTGTTAAGTTATTATATGCTTGATTACACACTAAACCGAATCACTTTATTCGCTCTTGTGTTTGTAACTGGAATTGTCGTGTATGACTCGATTATTATTGCCGAAAATATGCATCGTCATTTTAAGATGAAAAGATTGCCTTTTAAAGATGCTGCTATTTATGCGATTAATGAAGTTGGAAATCCAACAATCCTAGCAACTTTTACAGTAATTGCTTCAGTATTGCCTATGGCTTTTGTGTCTGGGTTAATGGGGCCTTATATGGCACCAATGCCAATTGGAGCTTCCATAGCAATGATATTGTCTCTTTTTGTTGCTTTAACGATTACTCCATATTTAGGGTTTATTTTTCTGAAAGAAAAAGATAAAAAGGGAAAGAAAGTAGAAAAGAAAGTAAAGAAAATGGAAGATGGACTTATCTATAAATTATACGATAAGTTTGAAAGACCACTTATTGAAAATCCTAAAAAAAGATGGGGGTTTTTGGGTGTTACTTTTCTAATATTAATCGCTTCTATTAGTCTATTTTTTACGAATTCAGTGGCTGTAAAAATGCTTCCA
>JAHRWC010000199.1 GCA_019090365.1 Flavobacteriaceae bacterium | reverse complement strand
TACAAGATATTATTGCAATTCTTGGTATGGAAGAATTATCTGAAGATGATAAACAATCTGTATACCGTGCTCGTAAAGTACAACGTTTCTTATCTCAACCTTTCCATGTAGCTGAACAGTTTACAGGAATTCCAGGTGTATTAGTAGATATTAAAGAAACTATAAAAGGTTTTAACATGATTATGGATGGAGAGTTAGACAACATTCCAGAAGCAGCATTTAACCTTAAAGGTACAATTGAAGAAGCAATTGAAGCAGGTGAGAAAATGCTTGCTGAAGCATAATCATTAAATAAGAAATTATGTATTTAGAAATAGTTACCCCAGAAGCTTCTTTAGCTGCAGGTGAAGTAGAATCGGTTACAGTACCAGGTGTAAATGGAGTATTTCAAATGCTTAATAATCACGCCGCAATTGTATCGTTATTACAAGCTGGAAAAGTAAAATTTTCTGGAGACCTTGAATTTGCTGAAGGTTTCGAAGATAGATTTTCTAAAGAAGATGGAAAATGGATCATTCAGATTAGTAGTGGTGCCATGGAAATGAAAGATAACAAAGTGATTGTTTTAGCAGATTAATTCTGTATTACATTAAATATATAAAACGCTTCCTTTTTGGAGGCGTTTTTTTTTAATAACATGTTTATTATCTTAAAGATGACTAAATTTGAATTATGAATTCATTCCCGCAAAAACTTCATAATAAACTTAAAGAACGAAAATCAAATAATGCTTTTCGTGTTATGAATTCATCAAATAATTTAATTGATTTTTCATCCAATGATTATTTAGGATTTAGTGTTTCTGAAGAAATTTATGAAAATACCAACACCTTACTTTCTTCTGAAAATTTGAAAAGAAATGGAGCAAAAGGCTCTAGGTTACTTACAGGAAATTATTCCTTATATAACAAAACAGAAGAATATTTATCTAAAATTTATAGGCAAGAAGCTGCTTTACTATTTAATTCTGGCTACGATGCTAATCTTGGGCTTTTATCATCTATTGCACAACGAGGAGATGTCATTTTATATGACGAATTAATTCACGCCTCTCTAAGAGATGGAATTTCGATGAGTCATGCAAGAGCTTATAAATTCAAGCATAATGATTTACAGGATGTTCAAACAATGTGTAAACGTATTAAAAAGAACAACCATGTAAGTAATGCTGAACCAATTGAAATTTATCTTGTAACTGAATCTGTTTTTTCAATGGATGGTGATTCACCCGATTTAAAATCTCTTGTTTCAATTTGTGAGGAACATAGTTTAAATCTAATCATTGATGAAGCACATGCCTTAGGGGTTTACGGATTAGGATTGGTCCATCAACTAAATATAGAAGATAAAGTTTTTGCGACGATTCTTACTTTCGGAAAAGGTTTAGGATGTCATGGTGCTGCAATTTTAGGGAGTACCTTCCTGAAAGAATATTTAGTTAATTTTTCTAGAAGTTTTATTTATACAACCGCACTTCCTCCACATTCTGTTGCAACTATAAACACTGCATTTCAAGAGTTAGTTTTAGATACTAAGGCGGAAAATTCAGCTATTAAAAAATTAAATTCAAGCATTAATATTTTCAAAACTGAAATAAAACTATTAGGACTGGATCAACATTTTATTGAAAGTAATTCTGCAATACAATGTTGTATTATTTCAGGAAATGAAAAAGTGAAAAGTTATTCAGAAAAACTAAAAGAAGAAGGATACGATGTAAAAGCCATTCTTTCTCCAACTGTTTCAGAAGGAAAAGAACGATTGCGCTTTTGTTTGCATAGTTATAATTCAGAAGAAGAAATAAAGGGCGTTTTAAAAACGCTGAAAATTTTAATTAAGAAATGAAACAAACCTATTTCATTACAGGAATTTCTACCGACGTTGGGAAAACAATAGCTTCAGCAATATGTGTTGAAGCATTGCAAGCTGATTATTGGAAACCTATTCAGGCAGGAGAATTGGAATATTCAGATACTGATAAGGTGAAGGAATTAGTTTCAAATAAAAAATCAAAATTTCATTCTGGCGCCTATAATTTAACGGCTCCTATGAGTCCACATGCTGCAGCAAAAATTGATGACGTAATAATTTCTTCAGAAAAAATAAAGAGACCAAGCACTAAAAACAATTTAGTTATTGAAGGAGCTGGAGGATTATTAGTGCCTTTAAATGATAAGGAAACAATCCTAGATTTAATAAAACCAAAAGATAAAGTGATTGTAATTTCAAGGCATTATTTAGGAAGTATAAATCATACCTTACTAACCCTTGAATTGTTAAAACAAAAAAACTTGAAGGTACATGGTGTTATTTTTAGTGGAAATGAAAATGAAGAAACTGAAAATATTATCCAAAAAATATCGGGAGTAAAAATATTAGGACGTATTGATGAAGAGCCTTATTTTGATACTTCAGTAATTAAGGAATATGCAGAACGATTGAACATCGCATAATATGAGCTTACAAGAAAGAGATAAAAAACACATTTGGCATCCATTAACGCAACATAAAACAAGCACCTCTTCATTAGGAATTGTTAGCGCGAATACTGCCTTATTATGGGATGAAGGCGGAAATAAATATATCGACGGAATTGCTTCTTGGTACACTGCAATGTATGGACATTGTCACCCTTATATTACTTCAAAAGTAGCAGCGCAAATGTTGAAATTAGATCAAGTGGTTTTTAGTGGCTTTACCCATGAACCTGCTGTAGAACTTTCAGAAAAATTGATTGAGATACTACCTAATAACCAGCAGAAATTATTCTTTTCAGATAATGGATCTACTTCCGTAGAAATTGCAATTAAAATGGCAATGCAATATCATTTCAATAAGGGAGAAAAAAGAACAGCACTTTTAGCTTTTGAGGATGGTTTTCATGGCGATACTTTTGGAGCGATGTCTGTTTCTGGATTATCTGTGTATAACGGCCCATTTGAAGATCTTTTATTAAATGTGCATAGAATTCCAGTGCCAAACGGAAATAATAACCCTGAAGTGCTAAAATTAGCTGCAGAACTTATTTCTGAGCATAATATCGCTGGATTTATTTATGAACCTTTAGTGCAAGGGGCAGCTGCCATGAAGATGAATAACGCTGAAGGTTTAAATGACTTGCTTCAACTCTGTAATGAAAATAATATTATCACTATTGCAGATGAAGTAATGACAGGTTTTGGTAAAACAGGAAAGAATTTTGCTTCCGAATATATGGAAACTCAACCCGATATTATCTGCTTAAGTAAAGCCTTAACAGCAGGTTTATTACCAATGGCGATTACTACTTGTACCCAAGATATTTATGATGCTTTTTATAGCGATGAACTAGCAAAAGGATTATTCCATGGGCATACTTATACAGCAAATCCATTAGCTTGTCGTGCTGCGATTGCAGGAATCGAGTTATTGCAAACAGACGAAATGCAAGCTAATATTAAACGAATAGAAACATCACATCTATCTTTTGCATCAACAATTAAAGACCATCCAAAGGTGAAAAATGTACGCCAATTAGGAGTTATTTTTGCATTCGATTTAAACATTGAAATGGAACGCTATGGAAATACTCGAAATCAATTATTCGATTTCTTTATGAAACGAGGTGTTTTTCTTCGCCCTTTAGGAAATACAATTTATATATTACCTCCTTATGTGATTTCTGAAGAGGAATTAAATACAATTTACAAAACTATTGAAGCGAGTTTAGAGTTATTCTAACAACTTATTATTTTCATCCAATAAATTAATGAATTCTTCTGTATCATCAATTTCTACCTGCATCAATTGGTAGGTCCAAACATCATTATTTTTTTCAGCAATAACAGTTAAAGTTCCTTCACCTTTAGGTCCTTTCACAGGCACTTTAATATCTGCATTCGCTGTATTATTTTCATAGTTAATATTCCCTTGAAACATACCATCAGCTTCGATGGGTTGTCCTAGTTTTTCAATGACTAATTCATTGTTATTTAGAGAAGACATAGCAGCTTCATAGGGTTCAGAATCTTTAAAAAGAGTTGAAACACCAGTGTATAAAGCTATTGCAAATATAATTGCTAATACAATAATGGTAAGACATCCAAAAGTGGGTAATGCCCATTTCCAATTTCTACTGAACCAGTTTTTTCTTTGCTCTTCCATAAAATATGTTCTTTAAATGTGGAATGGTAAAGATAAGAATACTCGAATGTATTTCAGAAAGAATAAAACAGAATTAATTAGTGCCAGCAATGGTAAGGTGTGTATTCTCTTCAGGATTTAAGTTTAAAGCTTTTAGTGTTTGCTTATATCTGAATTTAAGCGTTGCATCTTCAAGCTTTTCTATCTCAAAAAGTTTCTCAAACCATTTTTTGGCTTCTATAAATTCATTTTTAAAATAATAAGCATTGGCTAATTTGTTGTAAATACTAGAAGTACCATATCCATCTTTCACATAACTTTCATAAACCTTAACAAGATCGATGTCTTTATTTACATCTGTTTTTTGCTTGCTATTAGTTTGTGATATTGCAATGCTTGATACACTGAAAAAAACAAAAACCATTATTATTTTAAATTTACTCATATAGGGATATCCAATTAGCTTGGCAATGTGCTATTTATATATTTTAAATGCAAATATATTCGATAAACTGTTATTTAAATGTGGTAAAATACCTACACACATTTAAAAAAAATTCTGTTACAGTTTAATTATCTTCTTAGTTACCTTTCCAAATCTTCCTTCAAATGAAACAAATAGCGCTCCTTTCCAAGTAGATTTTAAATCTAAATTTAAGAGACCATTACCGTCGTCAAGATCAGTTTCAAATAACTTTTGACCTAACACATTGTGTATACTAACGTGTATAGGACCTTCTATAGTATTCAAATTAAAAGTAACATTACTTGTTGCCGGATTTGGATAAGGATCAGATATATGTTGTTCGGCCCAATCTTCTGCAGATAAAACCCCAACATCAATAGTCCAATACCCTTGAGGCGCTACTAAAGGCCTAGTTAGCATTTTTCCTGAATTAGCTATTGCACCAATATAATATTCGATATTAGTATCTGAACTTGGTATCAAAATATCGGCAGTCCAATTATCATCACTCACAAAACTCATAGGTATTTCATTAGACCCATTAGTTCCTTCTTCTCTCCAAAAAACGGTTGCACCAGCAATTCCAGACGCATGCTTTATCATTGCATCTACAGCAACAGTAGATCCTGCATTTGCTTCATCGATTGGTTGGTGAACGATCCAAAGAGGTTCATCAACTCCAATAGTATGGGTAATACAATGAATGGCTCCAAAAAGAGAAATTAAGTTTTCTCCCGGATTATCAACATCAATACCTACAATATTATAACCAGGCATTAATTCTTGATAATATGCTAAGGCTGGAGTATCAACTTCTTCTCTATAAGTAGGTACTATAATCGATTTATTTATGATTATTGAATTACTAAACGTGCGGTAAGAACCTCCATTATCTGGATAATTTCCTCCAGTACTTGGTGGGGCATCAATCCATTTTACTTCATAAGGTGTTCCAAATGGAGATAGAAAATTACTTAATACATAATCAATGTTTTCTTCAATTTGAGGACCGTCAGCGACTCCTGATGGATATCTACTAACCAATAAAGTTTCTTCATCCAAAAGTTTCATATGCATGTCGATATGATGAATAGCATCATATGGAAGCGTTTCCATTTTTATATAGTTTTCGATTCCCATATAATCCAACATGATTTGATCAATCTGAGCTTCAGATTTTGCACTTACACCATAAGGATTTCCAGGTTCATTTTCTTGTAAAATTAATTCCGAAGCAAAAGCATTTCCTAATCCATCAGACATATAATTACCACCAGTATTCACTAAATCATTCGTGCCAGAATCAGTTACATATAATGGAAGGCCTAATAAATTTGCATGAGCAGTTGGCATTACATCATCATTTGGACGTGGGCGATTGTAAATCCAATCGGTTAAAGCTCTTTCTCCAACATCGTCTGAATAGATTGTGTTTCCGCCATAATCTCGTATCCAAATACTATCACTATCGGTGTTTAAAAAGATAACATTGGTTAAATCAACACCATTCGAACTTAAATAAGAAGACACTGAAGATTCGTTCTGTGTTGTTATTATTACTTTACATTCTTGTATTCCAACTTCTACGATTTGACGTAATATGTTTTCAAAACTACTAGACCACCTTATAACTAAATACTCTACTTCTTCCCATTCAGCAGCCGCTCTAACAGGTCCTGAAGGAGGATCAGTAAGTCTTGAATTTTTAAACTGAAATTGAGAAATAATATTTTTTTCATTTTCCGTAAGCCCTTTAGGTAATTCTTTAGAACGTTCTTGTGAATTTACAAAAGGAATAAAAGCAAATAGGAAAACCAAAAGTAGGCTCTTGACTTGGGTACTGATCATAGTTTTTTTTACGAAGATACTATTTTATCTTTAACCATAGAAGCTTAACTATTAAGGTATTGTAAAAATTTTAATCGTGTAATTTCTTCAGCACCAAGACTTTCTAGATGATCTGTATGCATTTGACAATCTATTAAATTGTATTCTTTTTGTTGAAGATGTCTAACCAAATAATAAAATCCCACTTTTGATGCATCTGTTTGTGTACTAAACATACTTTCTCCACAAAATATTTTTTGCTTCGGAAGATTAATTCCGTATAAACCACCTACAAGTTCATCTTGTTGCCAAACTTCTACAGATTGAGCATGACCTAAATGATGAAGCTGAATATAAGCTTCGTTCATTTCTTGGGTAATCCAAGTTCCTGCTTGTCCGCCTCTTTTAATAGTAGAGCAGTTTTTAATTACTTCGGAAAAATTGGTATTAAAAGTGATGCTAAATTTTTTGCTTTTAATTGTTTTTGAAAGACTTTTTGAAACTTTAAATTTTGAAGGAAACAATACCATTCTAGGGTCTGGACTCCACCATAAAATAGGCTGTAAATCATCATACCACGGAAAAATACCTGATTGATAAGCAAGTAATAAACGATCTGAAGATAAATCACCTCCAACTGCTAATAAACCTTCTTCACCTGCTTCGGAAGGATCTGGAAACACTAATGATTCATTAAGTAGAAACATTTTATAAAAATAATAAACCTAAGGTAAATTGAGCAAGAAGTCTAAAAAATCATGGTTCATTTTCTTTTTATCTAATGGTATACACATCATATAAAAAGAGTATTATCTATAGATTTTCCTATATTTATAAACAAATTACTGGAAGTGAGGCAATTAATTTATGTATTCTTTTTTCTATCTGCAAGCTTATTTGCCCAACAACAACGTACAATTGATTCAATTAAACTAATTACACAAGAAGAGAAACGTCATGACACCATTATAACTGATAGTTATGACTACTTATTAAGATATTACAAAAGGAATAATGTAGATAGTTGCCTTGTGTACTTCCAAAGGCTTAAAGCCTATTCCGACAAAAATGAATCTGACCTAGG
>JAHRWC010000002.1 GCA_019090365.1 Flavobacteriaceae bacterium | reverse complement strand
ATGGGGTTTTCCAAGTTAACCCTAATCGATCGATTGCATATTCACCTTCTCTACCAATCCATTCAAATATAACAAATAAAATAATCAATATTATTGTAGTTATTGGTTTCTCAGTAGGCAATGAAAAAAATGATCTTGAAAATATTTCCTTTAAAATTTGCCAAGCATGTGCAAGATTTTCTGCTCTAAAAAATATCCAAGCTAGTATTGTTAATCCAAATGTCGTGAGAATACTAAAAGAGTCTTTAAGTCCTGGTAGGAACCTGTTTTTTGCAACTACTTCGAGATTTCTACGATTTTTATTTAAGAGTAAAAGGGGCAAAAAGTAAATGGCATTTAAAGCACCCCAGACTATAAAAGTCCAATTTGCACCATGCCAAAAACCACTAACAATAAAAATGATAAAGGTGTTTCTAACCTTCATCCATGTACCACCTTTACTACCACCTAATGGAATATATAAATAATCTCTAAACCATGTAGATAATGAAATATGCCACCTTCTCCAAAACTCTGCAATGTCTCTTGAGAAATATGGAAATGAAAAGTTTTTCATTAAGTTAAACCCAAATAAACGTGAGGTTCCAATCGCAATATCTGAATAACCTGAAAAGTCTCCATAAATTTGAAATGTGAAAAATATTGCTCCTAAAAACAGCGTGCTTCCTGAATATTCTGCTGAATTATTAAAAATAAGATTTGCATACGTTGCACAACTATCAGCAATTACAATCTTCTTAAATAAACCCCATAAAATTTGCCTTAAACCATCTATTGCATTTGAATAATCAAACTTTCGTTTGCTATAAAATTGAGGTAGTAAATTAGTTGCTCTTTCAATAGGTCCTGCAACTAATTGAGGAAAGAAACTTACAAAAGCAAAGAAAGCAATACCATCTTTAGTTGGTTCTAATTTGCGTTTATAAACATCTATTGAATAACTAAGAGTTTGAAAAGTATAAAAGCTAATTCCAACAGGGAGAATAATGTTCAATCTGCTGGCATCTATAGAAGAACCAAATAAAGTGAATGCATCAGAAAAGCTTTCAGCAAAGAAATTATAGTATTTAAAGAAGCCTAAAAACCCTAAGTTTACACATATACTTATCCATAAATAAGTTTTTCGTTTAAATGAGTTTTCGGTATTATTCATACCTAATCCAACAAAATAATCTACAAATGAACTAAAAACTATTAAAGAAAGAAAACGCCAATCCCACCATCCATAAAATACATAGCTAGCTATTAGTAATACTATGTTTTGAATTTTAATATTTTTATTAAAAACAAACCAATAAAGTATAAATACTATCGGTAAAAAAATAACAAATTCAATGGAGTTGAATAGCATAAATTAAATTCTAAAAATATATATATTTAATAAACTCTTTTATGTGTATAATGTATAACCTTACTTATTTAAAAAACAATTTTTTCATATCCTACAACCCATAATTTTGTAATGTGGATTCAAGCGATACTAATACCCAAATTCTTGAAAAAGATATACTTTTCTTTCTATTTAAAAAATCTTTCCATGTATTGATAATGAAATCGCTATTAAACTCTTTTCTTGCAGCTAGGCTTTCTATCTTCTTTTCAGTAAAATCTTTTAATTCATTTCTAAGCCAATGTTCCCAAGGAAAAGTAAAGCCCATCTTTTTTCGATTGTAAATTTCTTCAGGTATTAAGTCACCAACACTTTCAATTAAAAGTTTTTTAGGATAGGTAGGATATTTATATTTATCATCTACATTCATAACATATTCTACAAGGTTATGATCTAAAAATGGTACTCTCACCTCAATTGATGAAGCCATGCTCATTTGGTCTGTATCACGTAATAACACATTTTCCATATAAGTGGTCAACTCCATATAACTAAACTGTGACAAGCTTGGAAATTTAGAAATTTTACTTTTATCTGGAACGTTATATTGATATGAAACTGGATCAAAAGAAAATAATCCATTTAATTGGTTTGAAAAATATAGCTGCCTGAATATATGGTATTTGTCTTCAAATTTTTTCGAAGAATTAAAATACTCATACGCTTTATTTGTAATAACATTCTCCTTTACTCCTACTATACTTTTTCCTAATATTGATTTAACTGGGCCTCCAAGAGTTGGTAGTTTTTCTAAATATTTTTTATAGTTATATCCCCATTTAAAATAGTTATAACCCGCAAACAATTCGTCTCCTCCAAGTCCCGATAAAGATACTGTTAGTCCAGATTCTTTAGCCTTTTGAGAAATAAAATGTGTGTTTACACCATCCAATGTTGGATGATCCATAGATTTCATTATAGATGGCAAATACTCTAACAATTGATCTCCTTTAAAATTAACTTCTAAATGATCTGTATTGAATTTTTTTGCAATAAGTCTTGAATAGGTAGACTCATCGTATTTGTCTTCATCGAATGTTATCGCTATTGTATTTACTTTCGATATTTTAGAAGCTAAACCTACTAAGATACTTGAATCTATTCCTCCTGAAAGGAAAGCTCCTAGAGGCACATCTGAAATCATACGCAATCGCACAGATTCTAAGAGTAGCTCATTTATATCTTTTTTTATCGTATCGTATGATTTATTTGAAAATTGAGAATCATATGCATCTAATACATCCCAATATTTTTTAAAAGATAATTCTCCTTCTTTATAACTAATAAATGAACCAGCTTCTAAGGTTTTTATGTCTTTTAAAATAGTATTTGGAGCATATACAGTTTTGTTTTTAAAATACTGCACCAATCCTTGCCTATCAATTTCTGGTGTAACTAGTTTTGAAGCAAGAATTTGTTTTATTTCCGAAGCAAAAAGAAACACATCATCAGACTTATAATAGTATAATGGTTTAATTCCCATTCTATCCCTAGCTATAAATAATGAGGTGTTTTTAATGTCATAAATAGCTATAGAAAACATTCCGTTTACTTTCTGTAAGCAGTCTGGCCCCCATTTAATATAAGCTGCTAATAAAACTTCAGTATCAGATTGTGTTTTAAAATTATAATCATCTATTTGAGATTTTATCTCTTTATAATTATAAACTTCACCATTTAAAATGATTACATAATTTTCACAATTACTGTAAAAAGGTTGATTTGCATTTTCTGAAACATCTATAATGGACAGTCTTTTATGACCTAAACCAAGTTTATTCTTATTAATAAAATGCCCTTCTCCATCGGGCCCTCTATGAGGAATAACAGAGGTCATGTTTTTTATAACACTAGTTACATCTATAGTATCACTATTATTTATTATTCCAGCTATTCCACACATTCTAAAACCAGGGTATTTATTTTTTTCTGAAAATTTTTAAATGTAAATTCTTGATGAAGCTTCTGATATCCTTTTTCTCCCATTTCAATACATTTTTCATTATTTGAAATAAAATCTTGAATTTTATCCTGAATATTTTCTACAGTAGGTTCAATAAGGTAACCTGTTTCATTGTTATTGATCACGTCTTCAGTTCCACAATTAACAGAGCCAATACAAGCCTTTTTAAATAACATAGCTTCTAAAAATACTATTCCAAACCCTTCACCAGAACTTGGCAAGATAAAGAATGAACAATTTTTATATAAATCTTGTAAAGAAGAATCATCAAGGTTACTTTTAAATTCAATGATAGACTCTAACTCATATTCTTTTATTAAATGTAAGTGACGATCAATATCATCTCCACTTACTACAGCAATAAATTTAAAGTTATTTTCAATAAGGAAAGGCTTCATATTGTTCATTGCTTCAATAATCTTGTCAATTCCTTTATACTTTTCATTACTATCGAGTCTTGTAACAGAAAAGAAATAATTTTTACGCTCATTTGTAACTTTTTCGTTTTCCCAAATCGTAGGAATTGTATTAAATATTTGCTCCATCTTTTGCTTTGGAACATTATTTAATTTTGAAAAAGTATTTTTTGTATAACTACTAACAGCCCAATATTTGTCAACTTTCTTTATAGAAAAGGAATCCTTTTTTATTTCTTTCCAAGCTTCTACTCCATGTAAAATAACAACAACTTTAGTTGAAGGTTTAATCATTTTAATAATTGATAAAATGACGAGATTTACATGTCCTATTATTACAAGATCGATTTTATTAAATAAGACTTTCTTTATAAAGTAAAATATAAATGAGAGTTTACTTTTATTAAATCCTTTAATTGAATTTGAAGTAGTGTCATTTAGGCTTAATACGCTATAATCAACCGTTTTTTCATCTATTGATTTAATGATATTACGGTTGAACCTAGGAATCCCTCCATGTCCATTTACTTGAGTTACTAGAAAAAGTGCTTGTATTTTCAACTTATTTAATTTCTTTAGAAATAAAATCTAATTTTAACAATAAGCTTTTCATTTCTTCAACAGATAAACGCTTTGTGTTGTGTGAATGGTAATCTTCTATTTTACTTATATCTTCTTCACCTTTTGAGTAATAATTAGAATAATTTAAATCTCTATTATCAGCAGGGACTCTATAATAGTTTCCCATATCTTCTGCTTTAATTTTTTCTTCTCTAGTTAATAAAGATTCATATAGTTTTTCTCCATGTCGTGTCCCAATTACTTTAATCTTTGAAGAACTTTCATATAATTCATTTAATGCTTCTGCTAATACCTGAATGGTTGCAGCAGGTGCTTTTTGTATAAAAATATCGCCTGAATTAGCATATTTAAAGCCAAATAATACTAAATCTACAGCATCTTCCAATGTCATCATAAAGCGAGTCATTGAAGGATCTGTAATCGTTAAATCATTTCCATTTTTAATTTGCTCAACAAAAAGAGGAATTACAGAACCTCTTGAAGCCATTACATTTCCATAACGAGTTCCACAAATAATAGTGTTACCTGAATTTCTGGATTTAGCTACTAAAACCTTTTCCATCATGGCTTTTGAAATTCCCATTGCATTAATAGGATAAACAGCTTTATCGGTACTTAAAACAACAACACTCTTAACATTGTTCTTGATTGCTGCTTCTAATACATTTTCGGTTCCAATTATATTCGTTTTTACTGCTTCAATTGGGAAAAATTCGCAAGAAGGAACCTGTTTAAGTGCAGCTGCATGAAAAATATAATCTACTCCACGCACAGCAGCATCTACTGAGTTATAGTCTCTAACATCTCCAATATAAAATTTTACTTTCGGACTAGATAGTTTTCTCCTTAAATCATCTTGCTTTTTCTCATCTCTAGAAAATATTCTAATTTCTTTAAAATGATCTGTATCCAAAAATCTATTTAAAACAGCACTTCCAAAAGATCCAGTACCACCTGTAATTAATAATACTTTATTTGTGAACTCCATATTATACCATTATTTTTTTAATACTCATTACCATTTTATTTTGAACAGCGTTTCTAATATAATAGTAATACTCCTTTAATCCATTTTGTTCTTCTTGATATTCTTCAAGAGACATATTATGAATTGTACTTAATCTATTTACCCAAGAATCTTGCTCTAAAGGTAACAATGTATTTTCAACTCTTTTGTTAGCATCAATCCAAGGTAACCCTGTACTTGCTACAACTATCTTTTTCATCTCAATTGCTTCAAAAAACACATGACAAAAATTTTCAGAAAAAGAAGGAATTACTACAACTGATATATTTTCAATTTTAGTTTTAATTTCTTCACTTTTATAATCTCCCAATAAAAATACTCTATCTAATAAGTTAAGCTTTTCAATTAAGCTATTTAATTTATTTACATATACTTTATCCTCTAAAACGCCATGAATATGAAATTGTACATCATCTGCTAAAGAAGGTATTAAGTTAATAATAAACTCTAAATTTTTAATTGGAGAAACTCTTCCAAAAAATCCAATTATAAATTTAGAATTGATTGATTGGATTTTTGCATTATCAATTTCATT
>JAHRWC010000198.1 GCA_019090365.1 Flavobacteriaceae bacterium | reverse complement strand
CCAAAAATGGAAAGTTCTACTGTTTTGTTCATTAAAAAAATACTGGGGAGTATTAAGGAAAGGTGTTCTATCTATTTGGTTAAAGATAATGTTCTTTTTTTTAATAAGCTCCTGAACCTATCCCCAATCATGTTGAAGATAGGATAGGATGACAATGAAATAATATGTAGTGTTTTTCAATTGCTGAAATCGAAGGGTTACGATCTCAAAAATTTAATCTTTGGAAAATACCTAGCCTCTTTTTTTGCATTTATTCTAAAAGAATTATAAATAATGAATAAAAAGTTAACTACATACATAAAT
Source organism: Flavobacteriaceae bacterium (assembly GCA_019090365.1). GTDB lineage: Bacteria > Bacteroidota > Bacteroidia > Flavobacteriales > Flavobacteriaceae > Marifrigoribacter. The sequence goes on along the minus strand of JAHRWC010000198.1, from coordinate 2,567 downwards.
ACTAAATAGGCTATAATAATCGCAGGACCAAATAAAATAGCCTCTCTATAGGTTGTTTCAGCAGATACAAGTCTAATTATTAAAACAATAATTGGAAAGAGAAAAACTAATATAGACCATGTAATCTGGAAATTGATAAGCTCTTTTGCAACTGTATTAATGTCCTTGATTTTATCCTTTTTTGATATCCATAGTATAAAAGGAATTATAATTCCTAGAATAGGAAAGAATAGGAAAGTTAAAGCAGATAGGTTTAAAAAAATTAAAAAACTAGAATCCTCTTTAATGGTCCAATCAATTAACTCATCAGGATTAACATTTAGGGCGCTCGCTATTCTTCTTAAGGAATCACCCGTTGGATCAGTTTCTCCATTTTCAATTCGTTGGATTGTTCTTAAACTTAATCCCGAATTTTCGGTCAACTCTTCTTGAGATAACCCTTTTCGTTTTCTTAATTCTTTTACTCTTTTAGCTAAATTTTTGTTCTTCATTTTTTGTTTTATTATTATTTAAAACAAATGTATATCCGATATGATATTTTACTAACGTCAAGATTAAGTCATCTTTACGTCATCTATGCATTTTCTTAATAATCAGACTATTTTTTTAAAAATTAAAGCAGTTTTAATAGGTTCTCCACCACAATTTCAGGCTCAATAGTTCGCATTACTTCCTCATACCCTTCAGGAAACTTATTGCCATATATTGAAGTGGGTATTTGTGGAAATTGCGCTCTGTCTGAAACAATCGAATTGCTCTTATCTTGTCCAAAAGGTGCAAATCCAGCGTAGGGATGTGTAACACCCCAAAGAGTTAATACAGGCACTCCATACATGGCTGCTAAATGTCCATTACCACTATCCATAGAAAGCATGACATCTAGGTTAGAAATTAATGCTAACTCTTCATTAAACGTAAGTTTACCCACCACACTTGATACCGATGAATATTGAGAAGCCATTTCATTTAGCTTTGTTTTTTCCTCTGCTCCACCGCCAAATAAAAAGATGTTATAATTTTCTTTCTGGTTCAAACTTGCAATCACTTTTTGCATTAAATCTAATGGATACATCTTGCTTGTGTATGCTGCAAAAGGTGCGATTCCGATGCTTTTTTTAGATGAATCTTTTAGTAGTTCTTTGACTTTAGCTGAAGCTTCCTTTTGTTTTTTCTGAAGTGATTTCGACACATCTAATGGATATCCCAATGCTTCAAACACCTCTGCATAGCGCTGATACGTAGATTTTAAAGGCTCAAAAATTTCACCTGTTGTGAGTTGTTTTTTCTCTGAACGCCCTTTATCGATCGTAGCAGTTTTAATTCCTTGTAGGTTCAAGTATTTGGTCACAATTTTTGAACGAATGACATTATGTAAATCGGCTACGGCATCGATTTTTAATGCTTTCGCTTGCTTAGCTAATTTTAATAATCCCAAGCCTTTATGTACTCCATAGACATCGGCTTCCAGAAAATTGACATTGGAAAGGTCTTCAAAAAAAGGTTTAAAAAAAGGTTTTGAAAGTACGGTAAGTTGAACTTCAGGATAGGTTTCAGAAAAAATAGAAAGCACAGGAACGGTCATTGCCACATCCCCCATCGCAGATAATCGTATTACAAGTATGTGAGTGGGTTTTGACATATAATGTCCTTCTTATTTTTCTCCTCTTAACACAGGATTAAGCTCATCGTCATTGTACATTTTCATTTGCTTATACACTTTCATGTATTTGTTTCCTTCAGAAATATCATTCAATAATTGATCGATAGCTGTACCTAAATCTACGCGTTGTTCTAGTAATACATTTAGTTTTGTCTGACATGCATTTCTATGAGTTTGGGAAGCATTTTCTCTTGTAGCTTCTTCATTCATATGATATACTTTTAGTGCAAGAATAGAAAAACGATCTACACCCCAAGCTGGGCTTTCAGTATTAATAGTCGCATTATCTTGAACAACTGTTTCTTTGTATTCTTCTAAAAAATAACTATCAATATACTCTACCATATCGGTACGATCTTGGTTTGAAGCATCAATTTGTCTTTTCAATTTAAGTGCTCCAACCGGATCAATATTTGGGTCACGAATAATATCTTCGTAATGCCATTGTACCGTATCGATCCAACATTTTCTATACAATAAATGTTCTAGAAGCTGACTCTCTTTTGAATAAGGGTTTGAAAATGATTGATCTACGCTATCTTCAATATGATACGTGTCTATAACTTCTTTAAAAATTTTATTTGCTTTATCTGAAAACATAAGGATGCTATTAACTAATTATTTTTTTGCAAAGATATTATTTTTTGAAATAGGAATTATTGTCTTTAATTTATAAATAATAAGCCTATCGGAAGCACAACCAACACCCACATCAACAATTCTTTGAACCAAAACTCTTGAATGCCTTCAATATAGTTAGTGGTAATAATTGAAAGTGATGCTAAAACGAAGAAAAACTCAGCGCCATTTTTAGTTGGAGATAATAATCCAATGATAAAACTAATCACTAAGACCAAGATTAAAATGCGGTAATTAGCAATCGCTTTTTTAGCAATACTTGAAATTT
>JAHRWC010000001.1 GCA_019090365.1 Flavobacteriaceae bacterium | reverse complement strand
TAAAAAATAAGTAATTATTCTTCGGCTTAGAAAATGATTATAGGTGTTAACTAATAACCCTTAAATAATCATTTCATTTACATTATAAATAATCATAGTTGTTTTTTTAATTAGTTAACCCCTTTCATTTTGTTGATTTTTCATAAAAATTAGGTTGGTTAGATTGGGGTTAACTAATCTTTAAAAGAACATCCTTCTACGATTAAAGAAAGCCTAATTATTAACTTTAATCTCTTTTTATGAAAAAAAACTACTTCATTAGTATAGTGTTTTTGTTTTTCACAATTTCACTATCACAAGCACAAGAAAGAATAGTTAGAGGGTCAGTAATAGATGTTTCTGGTCTTCCATTATCTGGAGTCAATGTATTAATCGATAATACCAGTCAAGGAACGCAAACCGATTTCGACGGAAACTATTCCATTTCAATTGTAAATGGGCAATCTGTAATATTTAGTTATTTAGGATTTGAAACACAACAAGTTTCAATTACCTCTTCAATTTCAACTTTAGACATTATTTTAATTGAAGATATAGAATCTCTTGGAGAGGTTGTAATTACAGCACAAGGTATTAAGAAAGAAAAGAAAGCTTTAGGTTATGGGCAAACTACAGTTGCCGCTGAAGCATTAGAATCTAGGCCTTCACCAGATGTAGCAAAAATACTGCAAGGAAAAGTAGCTGGTGTTACTATATCTCAAACAGGTGTAACTGGCGGTGGTACAGGAATAAATATAAGAGGAAATTCTTTTATTACAGGAAACAATCAAGCACTTATTGTTGTAGATGGAGTTCCAATAACTACGGGTAGTAATTCAGATGGTTTTACAGGAGCTGGTGATATTGATTCAAATAGGTTAGCAGATATTGATCCAAATAATATTGCTAACATGAGTGTCTTAAAAGGATTAGCAGCAACAGCATTATATGGAAATCAAGGAGTTAATGGGGTGATAATCATTACAACTAAATCAGGTTCCGGAGGTAGTGCCAAAACTGGTAAAATGGATATTACTGTTACTTCAAATTCTTACTTTACTAATGTGTCAAACTTACCAAATTTTCAGAATGAACATGGAAGTGGTTTTTACTTAGGAAATTTAAGTACTGCAAATAATAGTTTTGGACCTTTATATGATGGTGAGATAATCCCACATATTCTTTCAAACAACCCAGCGCTTGAAGATGATTTTCCACAATTTTTTGATGACTCTTCAACACCAGATATAATTGAAGGAGGAATACCCTATGTAGGTACTCCAAATAATGTTAAGGATTTTTTTAGAAGAGGAGTTGGAAGAACTATTGGTATAAGTGGTTCAAAGTCTTTTGAAAATGGTGCTATTAGCGGTAGTTATTCCAATACAAGTGATGAAGGTTTCATTCCAAATAATCAATTAAGAAGAGATAACTTTAGCATTGGGGGTTCTGCAAAATTTGCAAATAAATTTAGTTTTAATGGTGCTGTTAATTTTGTGAAAAATGAAATTACAGCCCCACCAATTTCTGCTGCAAATGGAGCAAGTTCATTTAGTATTTTTAATAGATTATTAGGTGTTGCAAGAAATTTTGATTTGCAAAACTATCCTTATCAAAATCCAAGAGATGGATCAAATGTATATTATCTTCCTGGAGTTGATAACCCAATTTGGATTTTAAACAATTCTTTATCTACTCAAAGAATAAATAGATCATTTAGTAACTTCTCATTAAATTATGAACTATCCGAGAATGCAACCCTTACATATAGGGTTGGTGTAGATATTATTAATGAAAATCAAGAGTTCTACATCAATAAAGGAAGTAGTTCTGGAGATGCAACTTTCGCAAATGGATATTTAAGAAATACTGATAACGAACAACAACAATGGGATCATTCATTGTTATTAAATATCAATTTTGATTTATCAGAAAATTTAAAGCTTTCAGGAACCCTAGGAGCAAATAGTAATAATCAAACATTCTTCTCTAGAGGAGCTGCTTATCAGGATCAAGTAGTTTTTAACTTTTTACAACCTTCAAATTTTGAAACTGTAACTAGTAATGATCCATTTGGCAGTACTCTTAATAGAGAGTCTGAACAAAATATAATTGGTCTTTATGCTTCAGCAGAATTAGGGTATAAGAGTTTTTTATATTTAACATTAAGTGGGCGTAATGATTGGGGTTCAACATTAGAGACAGATAATCAATCTGTATTCTATCCAAGTGCTTCTTTTTCATTTATACCAACTTCAGCATTTAAAGGACTTAAAGGAGGTGCTATTAACTACCTAAAGTTGAGAGGAAATGTTTCTAGTGGAGCTCAATTTCCAGGGCCATATTTTACAAGAGCAGTATTATTAACAAATAGTAATGCATTTGGTACTGGTGGAACAGTTACTCAAAGTAATTCATCTTTAATTCCTAATCCAGATTTAAAGCCAGTTACTATAACAGATTTTGAAGCTGGTTTAGAAACAAAAATTTTTAATAATAGAGTTACTTTAGAAACTAGTGTTTATAAAAGAATTTCTAAGGACCAAATAGTTCAACAAAATGTAGACCCGTCAACAGGAGGAACATCAACTTTTGTTAATATTGGTGAAGTTCAGACCGAAGGTATTGAAATTGCATTAGGAGTTACACCTTTTAAAACTGATAATTTTGAATGGGAAATAAACGCAAACTTTTTTGCAGATGAACCTATTGTAACAGAATTAGCGCAAGGTGTTGAAGAATTAAATTATGCTGGATTTAGTAATTTGGGTAATTATGCAATAGTAGGAAAACCACTAGGGGTTATTAAAGGATCTTTTGCTGTTCGTGATGCTAATGGTAATTTTTTAATAAACCCGGCAAATGGAGAGGTTATACCTAATGCAGATGTTGGTATTCCAGACAAAATTATTGGTGACCCAAATCCAGATTGGAATAGTACTATTATTAATACAATAAAATACAAAGGTTTTGAATTATCAGCACAAATGGAATATAGGCATGGTGGAGATATTTATTCATTAACTTCTCAGAACCTTTATTTTAGAGGTGTAATTGATATTGACGGTATAGATAGAACTACTTACGCTGCTGCTGTGCCTGGAAATATTGCTGCATTAGATGCAGATGGTAACATTGCTGTAACTACAGATGATAATGGAGTACCTATAGGAGTTGTATCAGCAATAGATACTAATGGAAATGTAATTCAAAATGAGATATTACTTCCATATGAAGATACCATATTTAATAATGTTGAACAGAATGACGCTGAGAATATTTATGACGGATCTACAATAAGGTTAAGAGAACTATCTCTTACCTATAACGTTTTATCAAAACTTTTAGATAGAACACCTTTTGGAAGCTTAAGTTTCAAAGTTTATGGACAAAATTTATGGTACGATGCTGTTAATTTTCCAGATGCTTTAAATTATGATATTGAATCTGGAAGTACAGGTGTTGGAAATGGAGCTGGACTTGAGTTTAGAACATCACCATCTGCCAAAAACTATGGATTATCAATTAAAGCTACTTTTTAAAAAATATAATTATGAAAAAAATATATATAAAATCAATCTTTATTGCTCTTTTCAGCTTTCTATTGATAAGTTGCGAAACGACAGAATTGAACCTTCAAGATAACCCTAATGAAGTTACACCAGAGACGGCTAGTGCAAGATTCTTATTCAATAGTGTACAATTACAATTTGAAGAATTTTTAGGAAACGAAGATAGTGGTACAAGTGAAAGCCTCAATTCCCTTACCTTAGACTATACTCGTATGACACAGGTATTTGGGTCTTACGCATATGAAACAGCTCGTATTGATAATATATGGACAGTAGCTTATAATGAAGTATTTCAAGATGCTCTGACGTTAATTCCAATTGCAGAGGCAGAAGGTTTGTCAATACATGCTGGAGCAACTCGTGTACTTCAAGCATATACATTAACAACACTTGTTGATTTATTTGGAGATATTCCTTTTTCTGAAGCTAATTTAGGAGGTGCAAACACAAACCCAAAATTAGACGCTGGAAATGATGTTTACGCTGCAGCATTATCCATTTTAGATGAAGCCATTGTAAACTTGTTAGATGATAGTGCTCCTAACATTGATAATGATTTATATTTTACGAATGGAGACAGAGAAAATTGGTTGAAAGTAGCAAATACTTTAAAACTTAAAATCTTCTTACAAACAAGACTTGCAAATGAATCAGCTTCAAGAAATGGCATCAATGCATTATTGCAATCGGATAATTTGATTAATAATGCTTCAGATGATTTTGCTTTCAATTATTTAGATGTTGTAACTCCCAATGATAGTCGTCATCCAATTTTTGTTGCCAATTATAATGATGGAAGTGGAGAATTTATGAGCAATTGGTATATGAAACAATTTTTAGACAATAATGATCCTAGAATTAGGTATTATTTTTATCGACAACAAACTAGTGACCCAAACGCATCAGATATTCCATGTGATGCTCTTGGCAATGTAGAACTTTGCTATATAGGCGATGGGTATTTTGGTAGAGACCATGGAGATAATACTTTCACAACTTCAGGTATGTTTCAACGAAATACTACTTGGGGTGTTTATCCAATAGGCGGGAAATTTGATGATGATTCAGAAGGAAGAACTTCATTCGACGATGGAGCTCAAGGTGCTGGAATACGACCAATACTATTATCCTCATATACTAATTTTATGAAAGCAGAAGCAGCACTTACACTTGGAACAACAGGAAACGCTGGAGTTTTTCTAGAGGATGGAATTCGTCAATCTATTACGAAAACGATAAGTTTTGGTACACTAGGAGAAAACTCTGACACTGATTTTAGGCCTTCACAAGAAGATATCGACATATATGTATCTGGAATAATGACTGCATACAATAATGCAAGTTCTACAGGAAAACTAAATATTATAGTTAGACAATATATGTTTGCTGCATGGGGGAATGGAATGGAAGCTTATAATGTTTATAGAAGAACTGGGTCTCCTTCCGGAATTCAAAGTCCTGATTCAGATTTTCCAATGGGAACTTTCCCTAGAAGCTTTCAATATCCTGCGATTGTAGTTGCTTTAAATCAGAATGTAAATCAACAATCATTTACCAATCAAGTATTTTGGGATACTAATGCAGCAAATTTTATAGACTAACACATTAATACAAATTATTATGAAAAAAATACTTTATTTATCAATTCTTTTGTTGGGTGGTAGCATATTTTTTACCTCTTGCGAAGATGACGAGAAACTTAATCCAATACAAACGATAGAGAATGCGGCTGTTGTATCATTTATGATTATAAACGATGATATAAATATTGGCCCAACAGATACTAGAATATTTTCTGCAGAAGTAGATAGACAAGAAAGAGTTCAATCTTATGTTCTTGAAGTAACTAGAACTTTTAACGGCACAACTACTGACCCTGTAAGTTTTGGATCATGGACTGCTAATGACTTTCCTTTTACTATGACAATTGATACTGCAAAGCTTGCTAATATATTTGGCATTAATGAATCAGAAATACAAGCAAACGATCGATTTAACTTTTTAGGAACTACTGTAGATGATAGAGGAGCAGTTTATACTATAGAAAATTTTAATATATTTTCTGGAAGCCCCGAATTAACTTTTAATGTAGATGGATATGAATTTGAGATTAGAGTTATAGACGAATAATTATGCTTTTTTAAATTTTAATACCACACAAAAAATGGGATATTAATTATAATAAAAAAAAATTGCTATATCTCGTTAGGGC
>JAHRWC010000197.1 GCA_019090365.1 Flavobacteriaceae bacterium | reverse complement strand
GCTTTTCAATAACTAATTGATAAAATCCTTTTAGGTTTTCATATTCTGATGAATCAATTCCAGAAAACACAAGTTTTAGTTTTGGTCAAAATTTATGTAGTTTTAGGTTTCAAATATCGAATACAGGTAATAAAATTCAACTATCAACTGAATTTGCAATAAATAACCCGATAATTGATTCATCAGAATATGAAAACCTAAAAGGATTTTATCAATTAGTTATTGAAAAGCAAAATGAAAAAGTAGTTCTTAAAAAAATAGAGTAATTATGAATTTACAAGGCGCACAACTCGAAGTAGATAAGTGGATTAAAGAGCATGGAGTACGCTATTTTAATGAGCTTACAAATATGGCTCAACTTACAGAGGAAGTAGGTGAAGTGGCTCGAATTATAGCGAGAAGATACGGTGAGCAAAGTGAAAAAGAAAGTGATAAAAATAAAGATTTAGGTGAAGAATTAGCAGATGTAATGTTTGTAGTATTATGTCTTGCAAATCAAACAGGAGTGGACCTTCAAAATGCTTTTGATAAAAAACTTAAATTAAAAACTGAACGCGACCATGATAGACATCATGCAAATAAAAAACTAAAATAATATGTTCTCTAAAGTTATTTCAACTCAAGGTTTTTGGAAATCCGTATTTTCATTAGGGATTGCTTTTGTGTTACTTTTTGTAATTGTTAAGTGGGCAATTGAAGGTTTTAAAATGGAATATTTTACGGCTATTCAAAACCCTGGAGTGACTGTATTGGGTTTAATGTTAAGTGGTTTTATCTATGGTTTTTTAGTTACTTTCGGAAAATTTAGAGCTAAAATAAAAAAAGATGAAGCTAAATAATGAAGGCTAATCTTTCATACGACCCTTTAAAAAAGGACAATTTTAAAAATACAACTATTGAGATTTCAGGTTCAAAAAGTGAATCAAATCGATTGTTGATTTTAGAACAATATTTTAAAAATTTACAGATTGAAAATGTTTCAAACTGTAATGATACTGTTGTAATTCAGAAGGCATTAAAATCTCAAAAAAATACTATCGATATTCATCATGCTGGTACTGCCATGCGATTTTTAACTGCATTTTTTTCAGCAAAAGAAGGTAAAGAAATCATTCTTACTGGAAGTCAAAGAATGAAAGAGCGTCCAATAAAAATATTAGTAGATGCTTTAAAACAGTTAGGTGCAGATATACAATATTTAGAAAATGATGGATTTCCTCCATTGTTGATTAAAGGTAAAAAATTAAACAAAAATGAAGTTACTTTAAATGCAAATGTGAGTAGTCAATATATTTCAGCATTATTACTATTAGCACCTGTTTTTAAAGATGGACTTACATTAAATCTTCAAGGAGAAATAACATCAAGACCTTATCTTGATATGACGATTACTTTATTAAAAAAGCTTGAATTTAACTGTAAGTTTGAAGGAAACGAAATTAAGATTGATGCAATTCAAGAAATAAATAACACAAAAATAATTGTAGAAGCAGATTGGAGTTCAGCTTCCTATTTTTATAGTATAGTTGCTTTATCTGAAAATAAAAAAATCACTCTTAGAAGTTTTCAAAAAAATAGTTTGCAAGGCGATTCGAAACTTTCAGAGATCTATGAGAATTTTGGTGTACAAACAATATTTAATGATTCAACAAACGAAATAACTATTTCAAAAACAAAAGTTGATCAATTAACTAAGGTTTCTTTAGATTTATCTGATGCGCCAGATATAGCACAAACAATTGCCGTTACATGCTTTGGTTTGAATATTTCATGTACATTAACTGGGCTGCATACATTAAAAATTAAAGAAACAGATCGGTTACAAGCACTTAAAGTTGAATTAGAAAAATTAGGAGCTGAGGTTATTATTACAAATGATAGTTTAAAATTATTCACTTCATTGCATATAAAACCAAATGTGTTAATAGAAACCTATGAAGATCATAGAATGGCGATGGCATTTGCTCCTTTAGCATTGCTGTCAAACATATCTATTGAAAACCCGGAAGTGGTAAATAAATCATATCCAAATTTTTGGAAAGACCTTGAAAAGACTGGTGTTTTAATCGATTATAAATAATAAACCGCTATTTACTTGACAACCCCTATCTCGAGGTTGTATATTTGCTGCTTTTTAAACTAATAAACTACTGTACTATGGGAATGAAACTCTCCAAATTTAACTTTGAACTTCCGGAAGAATTATTAGCTGAATATCCAGCTCCTAATCGTGATGAAGCTCGTTTAATGGTTTTAAATAGAAAAGAGCAAACCATTGAGCATAAAATGTTCAAAGATTTTATTGATTATTTAGATGAGGATGATGTTTTAGTATTAAATAATACAAAAGTATTTCCAGCTCGTTTATATGGTAATAAAGAGAAAACGGGTGCTCGTATCGAAGTATTTTTATTACGTGAATTAAATACTGAAACTAGACTTTGGGATGTATTAGTAGATCCTGCAAGAAAAATAAGAATTGGAAATAAACTATATTTCGGTGAAGATGAATCATTAGTAGCTGAGGTTATTGATAATACAACTTCTAGAGGAAGAACACTTAGGTTCTTATTTGATGGTCCTTATGATGAGTTTCGTCAAAAATTAACTGATTTAGGTCAGACACCACTTCCAAAATATATTAAAAGAGATGTTGAACCTGAAGATGCAGATAGATATCAAACAATATTTGCAAAAAATGAAGGCGCTGTTGCTGCTCCTACTGCTGGTTTACACTTTTCTAAGCATTTATTAAAACGCCTTGAAATAAAAGGGGTAAATTTTGCAGAAGTAACACTTCACGTTGGTTTAGGAACATTTAGCTCAGTTGAAGTTGAAGACCTTTCTAAACACAAAATGGATTCAGAAGAAATTAAAATTGATGAATTAGCATCAAAAATAATTAACACTGGAATTTCTGAAAGAAGACGTGTATGTGCTGTAGGTACTACATCTATGAGAGCATTAGAAAGTTCAGTTTCTTCAAGTGGAACTTTAAACCCTTATGCAGGTTGGACGAATAAATTTATTTTCCCACCTTATGATTTTAGTATTGCTAATATGATGATTACCAATTTTCATACGCCAAAATCAACTTTATTAATGATGGTTTCTGCATTTGCAGGACATGAATTTATTAAAGAAGCATATGCTGAAGCAATTAAAGAGAAATATCGATTTTATACATATGGCGATGCCATGTTAATTATATAACTGAAACAAAAAATCCTGATACTTTATCAGGATTTTTTGTTTTATAACGATTTGATTTTCAAATATCAATATAATAAAGTAAATTAGTAATCTTAAACTAATCTCAAATTATTGTTGAAATGAAAATTAAATTACTTTTCATTTTATTTTTAAGTTTTTATATCACCTCTTTTTCACAAGCGGAGGATAAAATATTGCCAATAAGTTGGAGTTTAAATTTAAACCGAAGTGCTAGTTTAATTGAATTACCTCCAATTGATTTGGAAGCAGTAATTGCCGAAGATAGTATTAACGATTTAGATAAAAGTATGCCTTGGCGTTACGGTGTTGAAAGACCTTTAATTTTAAACTTAAACGAAGAAGGGACATGGACTGAGCTAGCAGATGGAAGTAAATTATGGCAATTAGCTATAAAATCTCCAGATGCAATAAATATTAGTGTCAATTTTGATGATTTTTATTTGCCTGAAGGTGCTCGTTTACATCTCTTTAATGAAGACAGAACAGATTTATCTAAAACCTATACACAAGGGCATAATAGAGCTAATAATAAATTAGGTTCTTGGTTTGTTTCAGGAGAAGTTATATTAGTTGAATATTACGAACCTGAAGAGATTTCAGAAACAGTTCAGTTAGAGATTGGAAGTATTATCCATGGATATAGAATGGGTGAAGTTGAAAGATATGTCGAGAATGTTAGGGGTTTAAATGATTCAGGAAATTGTAATTACGATGTAAATTGTTCAGTTGGAGATGATTTTGAAGCTAAGAAGGATATTCTAAAAAAAGCAGTTGCACTATTAAATTTAGGGAATGGTTACCTGTGCTCTGCATCCCTAGTTAATAATACAAATCTTGATAAAAAGCCATATTTATTAACTGCTAATCATTGTTTAGAATATAGCGACCCAAATTATTGGGTGATTCGTTTTAATTGGATGAGCCCAAATCCAATATGTTCAGGAGAAGAAGTTAGTCTAGATATCGTATCAAATTTTACAATGAGTGGAGCCGAGATTAGGGCTAATAATCCAATTAGTGATTTTGCTTTAGTTGAAATGTTTACAGATATACCACCTTCTTGGGATGTTACTTTTGCGGGTTGGGATCATTCAGATTCTATGCCTCAATATGAAGTTGGAATACATCACCCCAATGGAGATATAATGAAAATATGTAGAGATGACTCTGGTGCTATAAAAGAAACTGCAAATGGAACCGAAGTTTGGTTGATAGGTGGAGTTACAGTTGGGCAAGGAGATGGATGGGAAATTGGAACTACCGAAAGTGGATCTTCTGGTTCGCCGCTCTTCAATGAAGATGGATATATTATAGGGCAATTGTATGCAGGACTTTCAAATTGTAATGGATTCGAAAATAATAATGATTACGATATTTATGGTAGATTAGGAGTTTCATGGAATTCTGGAGATTCTTCTAGTAATAGATTAAAAGATTGGTTAGATCCTATAAATACAGGGCAACTAACGATTGAGAGTGTACAGAACTCTTTAGGAATTTCTGATATTGAAATAACAGGAGAATTAGAAATTTATCCTAATCCAGTAAACACTACATTGACAATAATGAATACAAGCTATCCTAATTTAACTTATACAATTCATAATGTATTAGGTCAAGAAATTTCAAATGGAGCTTTATATAATACTTATAATGTAATTAATGTTGAAGATTATCCTATAGGAATTTATCTTTTAAAGCTAGTAGATCCTAATAGTAATGCAGAAATAACAAAGAAAATAGTTATAGAATAAATAATTAACTAACAGTCAAATTAGCAAAGCCTCTTTACTTCTTAAGAGGCTTTTGTTTTTTCTCCTTTTTTAATGATATTTTTGCACTCTATGAGTTCAAAGAAAAAAGACATAAGAGCCTTATCAAAAGAAGAATTAAGAGATTTTTTTATAAGCATAGGCGACAAAGCTTTTCGTGGCAATCAAGTATATGAATGGCTTTGGAATAAAGGTGCGCATGTTTTTGATGATATGACAAATATTTCAAAAGAAACACGCAATCATCTAAAAGCAAATTTTGAAATAAATCATATAGAAGTAGATAGTATTCAAAGAAGTAGTGATGGTACTATTAAAAACGGTGTTAAACTACACGATGGGCTAATTGTAGAATCAGTACTTATTCCCACAAATAAAAGAACAACTGCTTGTGTGTCTTCTCAAGTTGGTTGTAGTTTAGATTGTAAATTCTGTGCGACTGCACGCTTAAAAAGAATGCGTAATCTTAATCCCGATGAGATTTTTGATCAGGTGGTTGCAATTGACAAGGAAAGTAAATTATATCATAAAATGCCTTTGTCAAATATTGTTTTTATGGGCATGGGAGAACCTTTAATGAACTATAAGAATGTGTTAGCTGCTATCGATAAAATAACATCAGAAGAAGGGTTAGGGATGTCTTCTAAAAGAATTACTGTATCTACTTCAGGAGTTCCTAAAATGATTAAAAAATTAGCAGACGATGAAGTGAAATTTAATTTAGCTGTTTCTTTACATTCAGCTATTCAAGAGACAAGAGAGCAAATTATGCCTTTTGCAAAAAGTTTTACTTTGCCCGATTTGCAAGAATCTTTAGAATATTGGTATTCAAAAACAAAGAGGAAAATTACTTACGAATATATTGTATGGAAAGATATTAACGATGCTCAAAGAGACATTGATGCTTTGGTGCAATTTTGTAAAAAGGTGCCTTGTAAAGTGAATTTAATAGAATACAATCCTATAGATGATGGAATATTTCAATATGCTTCAAATGAGGCTTTAGAAAACTATATTTTTCACTTAGAAAAAAATCGAATTCCAGTTACTATTAGAAGAAGTAGGGGGAAAGATATCGACGCTGCCTGTGGGCAATTAGCAAATAAACAATAATATTTAAATAAAAAAAGAGCGACAATTGTCGCTCTTTTTGTTTTATATAAAAATTAAGAAAGTCTTATTTCTTAACGATTTTTACAGTTTTAGATGCACCATCAATAGATACAGTAGCAATATAAACTCCAGATTGTAAAGCAGAAATGTTTACAGTTTCAGTAGTATTAGCTAATTTTTGAGAAACAACTTCTTGTCCTAAAACGTTATATAATTTTACGCTATCCATTGGAAGGTTAGCTCTTAAGTTTAAACCATCAGCATTCACATAATGTGAAAATCCTTCAAATTGATTGTCTCCAACACTTAAACTAGCAGCTTCAACTAAATAATCATCTGTTTGAAAGATAAAAGAATCAGCAGCAACATAATGAATTGCAATATAAATCTGTTGTCCATCATATGCAGAAAGATCATAAGAAAATTCAGTAAAAACATCAATAGGAGCAAACTCAATTCCACCACTTAAGTTAATTGTGAAATCAGCAGGATCATTTCCTGTGTTAGAAAGTAAAACTTCAAACTGCTCAAGACCATATTGATCTGTAACTGATTTACCCCAGAAACTGAAGTTAGATCCAGTTGCACCAGCTAAATCAATAACAGGTGACATGAAGTAATCATCATTTAATAAAGCTGTAGAAGCAATGAAGTATAATAATTTATCTCCAGTTCTTGCAGCCCAGTTTGGATTTTGATCTGCATTTTCAGTTTGAGTTCCATTTGGATCAGGAGTTGCTAAAGATGGGTTAAATACAATTCCAGTACCAATATATTGTTCGTTTAAGAAATCATAATCAGCAGAACCGTATGTTCCTGTAGCATCATTATCAAGTTGAGTCCAATCTCCAATTACATCGATTTCAAAATCTGGATAAGTTTCAAAACTGTCTTCCCAAACAGTTACCTGAGCGTTCATAGCAAAAGCAACAAATAAAGCTGCTAATAAAGTAATTTTTTTCATTTTATTTTTTTTTAAATTTATTTTGCTAAATTACTTAAAGAATCTTAAAATCACTACTTAATTTAGTATAAAATCGTCTTATTTAACTATTTTTGGGAATTATGAAGATTGTTTCTCAAATAAAACTTCCCATTGATTATGAAATGGAACTTTTTGAAAAAAAGTTCCTTCTTTCAATGTCCTCAAAAGTATCGCTTCTAAACAGAATCATGCATTATGTTGTGAATCGAAAGGGCAAACAAATGAGGCCTATGTTTGTTTTTCTGATTGCTAAAATGGTGAATAATGGTGAAGTAAATGAACGTACATATCGTGGGGCTTCTGTGATCGAATTAATTCATACTGCAACGTTAGTTCATGACGATGTAGTTGATGATAGTAATCGAAGAAGAGGCTTCTTTTCTGTCAATGCGCTTTGGAAAAATAAAATTGCTGTTTTAGTTGGCGATTTTATGTTGTCAAAAGGATTGTTATTGTCTTTAGAAAATGATGATTTTGATTTGTTGAAAATTATTTCTGTTGCAATAAGAGAAATGAGTGAAGGTGAATTACTTCAAATAGAAAAAGCACGTAGGCTTGATATTACTGAAGAGGTTTATTATGAAATTATTCGTCAAAAAACAGCAACATTAATAGCAGCTTGCTGTGCCATGGGAGCTCAATCTGTAAATGCGCCTAAAGATGAAGTAGAAAAATTACGGAAATTTGGTGAATGCATTGGGATGGCATTTCAAATTAAAGATGATCTGTTTGATTATGGCCAAGAGAAAATTGGGAAGCCTACTGGGATTGATATAAAAGAACAAAAAATGACTTTACCACTTATTTATGCATTGAATCATTGTTCGTCTAAAGAAAAAAGTTGGGTGATTAATTCAATAAAAAACCATAATACCAATAAAAAAAGAGTTGCTGAAGTTATTGCTTTTGTAAAAGAAAAAAATGGTCTTGAGTATGCAGTTCAAAAAATGAAAGATTACCAACAACAAGCTATTGAGATATTACAAACGTATCCAAAATCCGATTTTAAAGATGCTTTAGAACTGATGGTTAATTATGTGATTGATCGTAAAAAATAATCGAGCTTATATTACTCAAATAAATTCCTGTTTTGCCTTAGTTTTATGTATTTTTATTTTCTGAAAAACTATTCAATTGATTTCTAGAACCACTATAGACTCTGTATTTGAAACTGCTCGACTTGAGGAGGTTATTGGTGATTTTGTTGTTTTAAAAAAATCTGGAAGTAACTTTAAAGGCTTAAGTCCATTTTCAGATGAGCGAACACCTAGCTTTATGGTGTCTCCAGCTAAACAAATTTGGAAAGATTTCTCAAGTGGTAAAGGAGGAAACGTTGTTTCTTTTTTAATGGAGCATGAACATTTCACTTATCCCGAAGCGATAAAATATTTAGCTAAAAAATATGGAATCGAAATTGATGAAATCGAACAAACTGATGAGCAAAAAGAACAAGCTAATGAAAGAGAAAGCCTTTATTTAGTAAGTGAATTTGCTAAAGATTATTTTCATAGAGTATTATTAAAAGTAGAAGAAGGTAAAGCCATTGGACATACTTACTTTAAGGAACGTGGGTTTACAGATGAAACGATTAAACAATTCGATTTAGGGTATTCTCCAAATCAATGGAGTGCTTTCACAGACGAGGCTATTAAAAAGGGCTATAAACTTGATTTTTTAGAAAAAACTGGACTTACCATAGTTAAAGAGGAAAAACAATTCGACCGTTTCAAAGGAAGAGTTATGTTTCCTATTCTAAGTATGAGTGGCCGTACCTTAGGATTTGGTGGTAGAATTTTAACCAATGATAAAAAAGCTGCTAAATACCTTAACTCACCAGAAAGTGATATTTACCATAAGAGTAAAGTTTTATATGGTATTTATCATGCAAAGCAGAGTATAGCAAAAGAAAATAACTGTTATTTAGTAGAAGGATATACAGATGTTATTCAGTTTTATCAAACAGGAATAAAAAATGTAGTTTCTTCTTCAGGAACAGCATTGACTCCAGACCAAATTAGGTTGATTAATCGATTAACAAATAACATTACCGTTTTATTTGATGGTGATGCAGCTGGATTAAGAGCTTCATTACGTGGTATCGATTTAATTTTAGAGCAAGGTATGAATGTGAAAATTTGCACATTCCCTGAAGGTGAAGATCCAGATAGTTTTGCTAAAAATAATTCACTTGAAGAATTAACAGTATATCTTGAAGAACAGTCTCAGGATTTTATCAATTTTAAAGCTTCATTATTGGCTGAAGAAGCTAAAAATGATCCTGTAAAAAAGGCAGAAACCATTCGTGATATGGTGGTGAGTATTGCTAAAATCCCTGATGTTATTAAACGAGAAGTATATATAAAGGAATGCTCTCGAATCATGGATATAAGTGAGGAAGTTCTTTTTGATACATTAGCTCAAATACTTCAGAAAGAAAAGAGAGATCATAAAAAGACACAAAAAAGCACTGAATCTTTTGAAGTAATTTCTTCAGAAAAACAACCTTTAAAAAAGGTAGATGTTCAGTTTGTATTAGAGCAAAAGATTATAGAAATTTTGCTTTTATATGGTACTGAAGAGGAAGATTTTGAAGAAGTTCATTTAGAAACGGATGAAGAAGGTGCTATTTCATTTAAATCGGAATTAATTAACTCAAAAGTTTTTGAAAAAATTTATCTCGATTTGCAAGAAGATGAAATTGAGTTCACGAATAATGATTTCAAAGATCTCTATTATGATATTATTAATTATTTCAACCAAAATCAAGACATCCAGATAGATATCTTCATGAATCAGTTACAGCCACAAAAAGCTGAAGCAATTTCTAGTATTTTAATGGATGAAGAGAAATATCAACTTCATGATTGGGAGCGAAATGAAATTTATGTAAAACAAAAAAAGCATTCATTGCCTCAATTAGTTAGTGAAACAATTTTAACCTTAAGAAGGTTTTTAGTTGAACAAAAAATCAATGAACTCTCTGTAGATATTAATGCTTTAGAGGATGCCCAAAAAGAAAATAGCCTACAAGATATTGTAGACTATATTACACTTAAAAAAATTCTTTCAGAAAAACTAAATAGAGTTTTAAATTAACCGAATTGAAACATTCTAGATTGATGTATTAAATCGGCTAAATTATCAACTTTAAGCTTTTTAAGTAACCTAGTTTTATAAGTACTTACAGTTTTTTCATTGATATCTAAAGTTTGCGCAATATCCTTATTACGTTTTCCTCTAGATAATAAATTTAATACTTCAATTTCTCTTGAAGATAATTTTTTATATCTACTTAATGCACTGGTTTCACCAACATTTCTACTTGTAAAAGTTGAAGTTAATTCTTCATTCAAGAAGATTCCACCTTTAGCGATTCTATTTAAAGCTTTTATTAAAACTTTAGCTGATGCTGTTTTTGGAACATATCCTGCAGCTCCAGATTTTATAGAACGAAGTGCGTATATTTCTTCAGGATGTGTAGAGAAAATTAATACTCGAGTATCAGGAAATTGAGACTTAATACCTCTTAGGGCATTAATACCACTTACTTGTGGCATATCAATTTCCATAATTAATATATCTGGTTTATGTTCTTGTAATTTTAAATACAGTTCATTACCATTATTCGCTTTTCCTACTATCGAAAAATTGTCTTTCTTCTTCAACATACAAGAAACACCTTTAAGTGTTACAGGATGATGATCTGCTATCAATATTCTTTTCATATTATAATAGTCTTAATAAATATAAGACACTTAATATATAAGTGTGAGGTTATATATTTAATTTACTTTGAAGCAAATCTAATTAAAAGAATAACTCGTAGTAGGTAAATTCGTTCAAATTCATTAAAACTCGTTCAAATCCGCTTAAAGCTTTAATTTTAATGGAATACTACAAACAGGAATTGGAATCATCTTGTGTTGATTAATTGAATTGAGTCGAATGTAAATATCAAATACCTCCTTTTCTCGATTATTAAAATCTGAAGAAATTTTACCTTCATCCTGCATTTTCATTGCCCATTCTAACTCATCATAGCTTGCTCCAATTTGATCTTCATCAGTTCTACTATCTCCAAACAATCCATCTGTAGGAGCTGCTTTTAAAATTGAAGCTGGAACATTTATAAATTCACCTATTTGATAAACTTCACTCTTTAATAAATCAGCTATCGGACTTAAATCAACACCACCATCACCGTATTTAGTGAAAAATCCTACACCAAAATCTTCTACTTTATTTCCAGTTCCTGCTACTAAGAGTCTATTTAATCCTGCAAAATAATAAAGAGTAGTCATACGTAACCTGGCTCTTGTATTTGCAAGTGACAAATTTAATAAGTGATCATCTTTAACTTGTGGAGTTTGTTCTTTGAATGATTCAAATACCGGTGTAAGATCTACACAAGCATCAGTTACTTTTGGAAATCGCTCTTTTAATTGTGCAATATGTTCTTTACCTCTCGTTACTTGATTAGGGGATTGGTGAATTGGCATTTCTACACAATGTAACGGAAAACCTGTCATGGCACATAATGTCGAAGTAACAGCAGAGTCTATTCCGCCACTAATTCCAATCACAAAACCATTCATCTTTGAATTTTCCGCATATTCTTTTAACCAATTGACGATATGATTTACTACTTTTTCTGTCTGCATGTTCTAAGTTTTAATAATACATTTGCAAAGCAAAAATACGGAAAGTAAAATTTTAAAAAAGTAAATACGTTTAACTCTTGCAAAGTGAATTAAAATGAAATACATCTTTACAATTATTGTAATGCTTTTATTGCTGTCTTGTTCCTCTAAGAATAAGACTGAAAAAGAAATTGAAGCTATTCCAGTAGATATTGAATTAATACGATTTGATAATGTTTTTGGGACAGCTACAGTAAAAGATCTTTCTAGTTTAAAATCTAAATACCCAGATTTTTTCCCAAGACAATATCATGATAGTGTTTGGATCAATAGAATTAACGACACACTACAACAGCAATTATTTAAAGAAGTGAATAAAAAGTTTCCGACGAATGAAGCTTTAACAAATCAGTTTGGCTCATTATTTCAACATATAAAATATTATTTTCCAATCGTGTCAATTCCTCAAATCATTACTTCTATTGACTATGTAGATTATAAAAATAAAGTAATACTTACTGATGAAAAACTATTAATTTCCTTAGATACTTACTTAGGGAGTGAACATCCTTTTTATGAAGGAATTCCTTTATTTATTACTCAAAACATGAAGGAATCTCAGATAATTTCAGATGTTGCTACTGAGTATGCTAAACAATTTGTGTCGAATCCAGTTGATAGATCATTTTTAGCACAAATGGTGTATCACGGTAAGATATTATATTTAAAAGACTTGTGGATTCCTATGGAAACTGATGCAGTAAAGATGGGTTATACTCAAACTCAAATTGATTGGGTATTAGAAAATGAATCAGAAATCTGGAGGAATTTCGTGGAGAATGAAGTTTTATTTAGTACAAATGCAAAGTTGTTACCAAGATTCATTAACCCAGCTCCATTCTCAAAGTTTTATCTTGAAATTGACAATGATTCCCCAGGCAGAATAGGACAATATATGGGTTGGCAAATAGTTCGATCTTTTATGGAAAAAAATACAGTAGATATACAACAATTAATGATGATGAAAGCAGAAGATATTTTTAATGCTTCAAAATATAAACCAAAGAAATAATGACAAAGAAACATAGTTCAGATATTAAAATTCAGGTGACTTTAGATGAAAATAAAATTCCAGAAAAATTAAATTGGACAGCCCAAGACGGTGGAGTTGCAGAAGAAGAAGCTAAAGCAATTTTTATGTCTTTTTGGGATCATAAAAAAAAGGAATCTTTACGTATCGATTTGTGGACAAAAGATATGCCTTTAGATGAAATGAAAATCTTTTTTCATCAAACATTAAGTGCTATGGCTGATACTTTTGAAAGAGCTACAAATGATGATAAAATGAGCGCTACAATGCGTGATTTTTGCGATTATTTTGCTGAAAAATTAGAGCTGAAGAAAAAATAAATCACTTGTTTTTTATCTGAAGATTAATCTCTTCTATATAATTTAGTAATTCTTTTCTCCCTAAATCTTTGCTGGAAGAGGTGATGAAATATTGTGGTATTTCTTCCCAAGTTTCAAGCATTTTTTGAGTATATGCCTCAATATTTCTGTCTAAAGCATTAGGTTTTAACTTGTCTGCTTTTGTGAAGATAATTGAAAAAGGAATCTGATTTTCACCCATCCATTGCATAAATTCCATGTCAATAGGTTGAGGTGAATGCCTACAATCAATCAATACAAATGCAAGAACTATTTGTCTTCTTTTTGCAAAATATTCTGTGATAAACTTCTGAAATGTCTTTTTACTGCTTTTTGAAACTCTAGCATAACCGTATCCTGGTAAATCTACCAGATACCAATTTTTGTTAATTAAAAAATGATTAATTAATTGAGTTTTTCCAGGTCTACCCGATGTTTTAGCAAGGCTTTTACGTTGCATCAACATATTAATAAGTGAAGATTTACCAACATTAGATCGACCAATAAAAGAATATTCAGGGAATTGTTCTTTTGGGCATTTTTCAACATCACTGTTGCTTACCAAAAATTCTGCTGATTTAATCCGCATGTAATTCTGTTTTAAAACTTACGCTCTTGAAGCCAAGCGTGTAAAATATCATTAAATAGATCTGGATGTTCCATCATAGCTGCATGCCCACATTTTTCAATCCAATATAGATCAGAATCAGGTAATAATTCATGGAATTCTGTAGCTACTTCAGGAGGAGTTACACTGTCGTTTTCACCCCAAATGATACATGTTGGTGTATTCATTTTTGGTAAATCTTTAGCCATGTTATGACGTATTGCGCTTTTCGCAATTGCTAAAGTTCTAATTAATTTATTTCTATCATTTACTGAAGCAAATACTTCATCTACAATTTCTTTTGTTGCTACAGCTGGGTCGTAAAAAACATTTTCTGCTTTTTGTTTAATGTATTCATAATCTCCTCTTTTAGGAAAAGATCCACCCATTGCACTTTCATACAATCCAGAGCTACCAGTAATTACCAATGCTTTTATTTTTTCAGGAAAAGACTTTGTGCAATACAATCCAATATGGCCTCCCAAAGAATTCCCTAACAAGATGACATCTTTTAGTCCTTTGTAATCAATGAATTCAGAAACATATTTTGAAAAATTCTTTACATTGGTTTTTAGTAAAGGCATATTGTAAATCGGTAATTCAGGAATTAAAACTCTATATCCTTTGGGTGGAAAGAAATTTGATACACCTTCAAAATTACTTAAGCCTCCCATTAATCCGTGTAATATGATTATTGGGGTTCCTTCCCCTATATCGAGGTATGAATATTTTTCTCCTTTATTAAGTTTATGCGCCATTAAAATTGTTTCTAAACCCTTTAACTAAAACATTTTTTCCTTCTACAAATGTCAAAAATGTTTATGGATTTTCAATAGCAAAAGTAAGCAAAATTATTTCAAGAGGTTACTAACAAATAAATTGCTGAATATCAGTTTTTTAATACAGGAATTAACAATGTGGTAAAACTTATTAACAAAGTGGTAAATTGTGGGAAAATGTGGTAAAAGTTATATATATTTGAAACTATAATTTATTAATTAGTCTGTAAACGTGCTTAATTTAATAGGAACATACGAGTGTAAAGCCGATATAAAAGGTCGAGTAATGGTGCCTGCTGCGCTAAAAAAGCAGTTAGCACCTGTTTTGGCAAACGGGTTTGTTATTAAGCGCGCGGTTTTTCAACCTTGTATTGAGTTATATCCTATAGAGGAGTGGCAGCAGCTAATGAAAAAAATGGGAGGACTTAATCGTTTTAATAGAAAGAATAACGATTTCATACGTAGATTTTCAGCAGGAGTTAAAACGGTTGAATTGGATGCTACAGGAAGGCTATTAATTCCTAAGGACCTTTATTCGTTTGCAGGAATTGAAAAAGAAATCGTGATTTCTTCGGCAATAAATATTGTAGAGATCTGGGATAAAAATAAATATGAACAAGCCATAAATGACGCTGCTAATGATTTTGCAGATTTAGCTGAAGAAGTTATGGGAGATGATAGCGATGTTGACAATGGAATATCATAATCCGGTATTATTAACCGAAACGGTTGAAGGTTTAAATATACAGCCAGATGGTGTGTATGTGGATGTCACTTTTGGCGGTGGAGGTCATTCTCGAGAGATATTATCTCGACTTGGAGAACATGGGAAGTTAATTGCTTTTGATCAAGATGTAGATGCGTTAAAAAATACTATTGATGATCCTCGTTTTTTGTTAATCAATGAAAATTTTAGGTTTATAAAACGCTTTTTGAGGTTTTATGGACATAAGCAAGTGGATGGAATATTGGGTGATTTTGGAGTTTCTTCTCATCAATTTGATGTAGCTGAAAGAGGTTTTTCCACAAGATTTGAAGCAGACTTAGATATGCGCATGAATCAGACAAATAATTTTTCAGCCTACGATGTAGTAAATAAATATTCTGAATCTCAATTAAAGGATGTGTTGTTGCAATATGGAGAGTTAAGATCGGCGCCAGGTATGGCGAGGTTAATTGTTGAAGCCCGTCAGATTAAAAAAATTAAAACCAGTGATGAATTAAAAAAAGCAATCAAAAGATTTTTGCCTGGACATAAAGAGAATAAAATTTTAGCTCAGATTTATCAAGCAATTCGAATAGAAGTAAATCAAGAGCTTGAGGTGCTGAAGGAGTTTTTACTTCAGACAGAAGAAGTGCTAAAACCAAAAGGAAGGCTAAGTCTTATTTCATATCATTCTTTGGAAGATAGATTGGTGAAACGATATATGAGAAACGGTCTTTTTGAGGGAGAGCCAGAAAAAGATGTTTTTGGAAGGGTTGAAGTTCCTTTTAAACTAGTTGGAAAATTTATAATTCCTTCAGAAGAAGAAATAAAAACAAATAATAGAGCTAGAAGTGCAAAACTTCGAATAGCAGAAAAATTATAATTCTGAAAAAATTTCAGAAACAATGAAAAAAAACTTTTACAACATACTCAAAGGAAGATTTTTGGTGAGTGATGACGCATTTAAAAACTGGCGTTTTATCATATTCCTTTCCCTGTTGGCTTTAGTTATGATTGCAAGTTCACATAGTGCAGATAAAAAAGTACATCAAATTGCAAAAATGAATAATGAGGTAAAAGAGTTGAAAAGTGAATATGTAGATGTTAGAATGAAATTGATGCGGACCAAAATGGAAAGTAAATTGATTAAGGCGATGGAGGGTCGAGGATTAAATCCTTCGATAACTCCTCCAAATAAAATAATAATAACCACAAAAGAGTAGCGGTGCCCATAAAAGAGAAGAACATACTAAACCGCTTGTATATTGTCGCTGGATGTATGTTCATCTTTGCGATATTAATTGCAGTGAAACTAATCAATATTCAATTTGTTGATGGGGATAAGTATCGCGAATTAGCATTAAAAAATACCACTCGAAATTTCGAAATACCTGCAAGTAGAGGAAATGTATATGCTGATGATGGCAGTCTTTTAGCTACTTCAGTGCCTAAGTATGATATTCGATTTGATGCAGTAACGGTATCTTCAGAAAATTTTAAAGAGTTTGTTCCTCAGCTTTCAAAAGAGTTGAGTGAAATGTTTGGTAAGTCAACTTCTTATTATCAAAATTTATTGCGTAAAGCTAGAACTAGTAAAAACAGGTATCTATTTATTGCCAAAAATTTAGGGTATTCAGATTACATAAAAGTTAAAAGCTTGCCCCTTTTTAGATTAGGACCAAACCGAGGAGGTATTATCGTTGAGCAACGTACTGTTAGGGAACATCCCTTAGGCAAAATTGCTGAGCGAATGGTTGGTAATGAACAAAAAAATAAACCAGGATATTATGCGGTTGGTTTGGAAGGTGCTTTTCATGAATACCTTCAAGGAAAAGATGGAAAACGATTAAAGCAAAAAATTGCTAAAGGGCAATGGAAACCAGTGTATGATGATAATGAAGTGGAGCCTCAAGATGGGTATGATATTATTTCAACAATAAATATAAATATTCAAGATATAGCGCATCATGCTTTATTAAAACAATTAGAATACTATGAAGCTGATCATGGTTGTGTAATTGTGATGGAAGTTGCCACAGGTCATATTAAAGCAGTTGCTAACTTAGGAAAAAGTAAAAATGGTAGTTATTATGAACGTTTAAATTATGCTGTAGGTGAATCTGGCGAGCCAGGATCAACATTTAAAACAGTTGCAATGACTGTAGCTTTAGAGCATAATGTTATTGACACTTCAAAAGTTGTGGATACTGAAAATGGTACAATTAGAATGTACGGGCGAACAATTTCAGATTCAAAAAGAGGTGGCTATGGCGAAATTTCAGCTGCAAGAGCAATGGAAGTTTCTTCAAATATTGGCTTTGCAAGAATGATAGATGAAGCGTACAAAGACAATCCGAAAAAATTTACAGATCAAGTAAAAAAATGGAAACTTCATGAAACGATTGGAATTCCTATAAAAGGAGAAGGGAAGCCAGTTATTCCAGAAGAAGGGGATGCCTTATGGAGTAGAAATGCATTGCCTTCAATATCATACGGTTATAATTTACAAATGACTCCGTTGCAAATTCTTACGTTCTATAACGCAATTGCAAATAACGGTGAGATGGTAAAACCTCAATTTGTAAAAGAAATTCGTTCATGGAATAAAACAGTAAAAAGTTTTAATACTGAAATTATCGATCCTCAAATAGCTTCTGAAACTACCGTAAATAAGATTCAAGAAATATTAAAGAACATTGTAAAGCGTGGTACAGGAAAAAGCCTGTATTCTGAAAATTTTTCAATGGCAGGTAAAACGGGTACTGCAAGAAAAGACTATGCAAATTTTGAAGAATGGAAGAAAGACAAGAAGTATGTTTCTTCTTTCTCTGGATACTTTCCTGCAGAAAACCCTAAATACAGTTGCATCGTAATGATTCATGAGCCAAGTACTAAAAAAGGATACTATGGTGCCGATGTAACAGGTCCAGTTTTTAAACGAATTGCTCAAAAGATATTTACTGATGCTCCCTTAAATTCAGATGTTGCTCAAATAAATAAACTAGATGAAGTGATTTCTAGAGACTTTGAAAAGTTTTATAACAAATCACAAGAACAATATAAAGAAGTGCCTAGTGTAATTGGTATGGCTGGAATGGATGCAGTTTCATTATTAGAAAATCTAGGATTAAAAGTAAATGTGATTGGCAACGGAATGGTGAAAAATCAATCAATTAAAAAAGGAGAAGTTTTTAAAAAAGGAACACCTATTACTTTAAAACTATCATGATATTATTAAAAGACATATTATATAAAGTAACTATCGAAAAAGTGATAGGAAGCACTTCCGTGTCTATTAATAATATAGATTTCGATTCAAGAAACATTGAGCTTAATGATGTTTTTGTAGCAATAAACGGAACAGTTTCAAATGGACATGATTTTATAGATAAGGCTGTGGATCAAGGTGCTTTGGCAATTATTTGTGAAGAACTTCCAGCTACTATCATTAACGGAGTTACTTATGTTCAAGTGTTAGATTCTCACAAAGCATTGGCTATAATTTCTTCAAATTATTATGAAAACCCTTCAGAAGATTTAAAGCTAATTGGTGTTACAGGAACAAATGGAAAAACTACCATCAGTTCATTGTTATATCAACTATTTAAAAAAGCAGGTTTCAAAGTAGGTCTTTTATCTACTGTTAATGTCATGGTAGATGAGACTGAATATAAGTCAACGCATACAACTCCAGATTCATTAACAATCAATAAGTATCTATCTGAAATGGTTTCAGCAGGTGTAGATTATTGTTTCATGGAAGTAAGCTCACATGGTATTCATCAAAAAAGAACAGAAGGATTAGTTTTTACAGGAGGAATTTTCACTAATCTATCTCATGATCATTTAGATTATCATTCCAATTTTGCTGAGTATAGAGATGTAAAAAAATTATTTTTCGATCAACTTCCTAAAACTGCTTTTGCTTTAACAAATATAGATGACAAAAATGGCCGTGTAATGCTTCAAAATACAGCTGCTAAAAAATATAGTTACGCTTTAAAGACATTATCAGATTATAAGGCTCAAATTCTCGAAAATCAATTTAATGGTTTGTTGTTAAAGATTAACAACAATGAAATATGGGTGAAGTTAATAGGAAATTTCAATGCATATAATCTATTAGCAATATTTGCTACTGCAGAGTTAATGGGAATAGATACCCTAGAAACACTGCAGTTAATGAGTACTTTGGAAAGTGTTGATGGAAGGTTCCAATACAATGTTTCAGATAAGAACATTACTGCAATTGTAGATTATGCGCATACACCAGATGCATTAAAAAATGTGTTAGAAACAATCAATACCATACGTACAGGAAATGAGGAATTGATTACAGTTGTAGGCTGTGGTGGAGATAGAGATGCGCAGAAAAGACCAAAAATGGGAGCTATTGCATCACAATTAAGTTCGAAAGTGATCATAACTAGTGATAATCCCAGAACTGAAAATCCTGAAAGTATTATTTCTGCAATTGAGGAAGGAGTTCCTGCCGAACATTACAAAAAAACAATGTCGATTTCTGATCGTAAGCAAGCAATTAAAACTGCTTGTCAATTAGCGAATGAAGGTGATATCATTTTAGTTGCAGGAAAAGGACACGAAACATATCAAGAAATTAATGGAGAACGATTCGATTTCGATGATTTTAAAATTATTAATCAATTATTAAAAACCCTAAATAAATAATTTATGCTGTATTATTTGTTTGAATTTTTAGAGAAAAATTACCAATTGCCAGGAGCAGGACTTTTTGAGTTTATCACTTTTAGAGCGGCTTTAGCGGTCATTCTTTCTTTGTTTATTGCTACAGTATATGGTAAGAAAATCATTCGTTTTTTACAGAAGAAACAAATGGGAGAATCCATTCGTGATTTAGGTCTAGAAGGACAACAAGAAAAAGCAGGAACACCAACAATGGGTGGGATTATAATTATTCTAGCAACAATAATTCCTGTATTGCTTTTTGCAAAATTAGAAAACATCTATGTCATTTTATTACTAATTACTACGGTTTGGATGGGTGTAATCGGCTTTGTGGATGATTACCTTAAAAAATTCAGAAATGATAAGGATGGTTTAGCTGGAAAATATAAAGTTGTTGGGCAAGTAGGTTTAGGAATTATTGTGGGAGCAACTATGTTTTTTCATCAAGATATAACTGTAAAAAGAGAAAAACCTCAAGATGCTTTAATTGAAAATGTTGGGCAAACAAATGTCCGTGAGTTCTATCCTGCAGAGAAAACATTATTGACTACTATTCCTTTTGTAAAGAAGAATGAATTCAATTATGAAAGCTTGTTAAGTTGGGCGGGTGAAGGAGCTAAAAAATATGTATGGCTCATCTTTATTCCAATTGTAATTTTTATCATCACAGCAGTTTCCAATGGAGCCAATTTAACCGATGGAATTGATGGTCTTGCGGCAGGAACTTCCGCCATTATTGGGGTCACCTTGGCAATATTTGCTTGGGTTTCTGGTAATGTTATTTTTTCAGATTACTTAAATATTATGTACATCCCAAATACGGGTGAAATGACCATTTTCATCATGTCATTTGTGGGAGCCCTTATCGGATTTTTATGGTATAATACCTATCCCGCACAAGTGTTTATGGGCGATACAGGAAGTTTAACTATAGGTGGAATTATAGCTGTAATCGCTATTGCAATTAGAAAAGAATGGTTAATACCAATTCTGTGTGGAATCTTTTTAATGGAAAATTTTTCAGTGGTACTTCAAGTTGGGTGGTTTAAATACACCAAGAAGAAATTTGGAGAAGGAAGAAGAATATTTAAAATGGCACCCTTGCATCATCATTATCAGAAAAAAGGATTCCATGAAAGTAAAATAGTAACACGATTTTGGATTGTAGGAATATTGCTAGCAATACTAACCATAGTGACATTAAAAATTAGATAGGTGTTACAAAGACTGGTCATATTAGGTGGAGGAGAAAGTGGAGTAGGGACCGCAATATTAGGAAAAAAAGAAGGGTTTGATGTGTTTGTGTCAGACTTCGGAAAAATAAAAGATAAGTACAAACAAGTTCTTTTACATCATGAGATTAATTGGGAAGAAGAAGGCCATTCAGAAGAAAAAATAATCAATGCTTCTGTGGTAATGAAAAGTCCTGGAATTCCAGACACAGCTCCCTTAGTTGTTAAGCTAAGAGCATTAGAAATTCCTGTTATTTCTGAAATTGAATTTGCTTCAAAATATACAAAAGCAAATATCATCGGAATTACTGGAAGTAATGGAAAAACAACAGTTGCAACGGTTACTCACCAAATATTAGAGCAGGGTGGATTAAATGTAGCGCTTGGAGGAAACATTGGTAAAAGTTTCGCCGAAATAGTTGCTACTGAAGAAGTAGAGCATTATGTGTTGGAGTTGAGTAGTTTTCAGCTTGATGGGATTGTAGATTTTGCACCTCACATTGCAATTTTAACCAACCTTTCACCCGACCATTTAGATCGATACGATAATGATTATTCAAAATATATCGATTCTAAGTTTAGAATAATAATGAATCAAACAGAAGATGATTATTTCATCTATGATGCAGATGATGAAAAGATTCAAGAATGGATTTCTAGTCACTCAATTAAATCTCAACAATTGCCTTTTTCATTAAAAAAGCAATTAGATAAAGGAGCTTATATAAATAATAACGAATTAATAATAACAATAGATAACAACCCATTTACTATGCCAATCTCAACATTAGGATTAAAAGGTCAACACAATGTAAAAAATGCAATGGCCGCCTCAACAGTTTCAAAATTGTTGAGCATAAGAAAAGCAACCATTAGGGAATGCTTAGAAGGATTTCAAGGGGTAGAACACCGTCTTGAAAGAGTATTAAAAATAAATAATGTCAACTACATTAATGACTCTAAAGGTACAAATGTAAATGCTACATTTTATGCTTTAGATAGTATGGACAGTCCAACGGTATGGATTGTTGGAGGAGTGGATAAAGGAAATGATTATAGTGAGTTATTGCCATTAGTAAATGAAAAGGTCAAGGCAATAATTTGTTTGGGTGTTGATAATCAGAAAATTATTCAGGCGTTTGGGAATGTAGTTGATATTATGGTTGAAACGCATTCAATGCAAGATGCAGTAAAAGTAGCCTATCGTCTTTCTGAAAAAGGTGATTCAGTACTTCTATCTCCTGCTTGTGCAAGTTTCGATTTATTTGAAAATTACGAAGAAAGAGGAAGAGTTTTTAAAGAAGCTGTAAGAAATTTATAATAATTCAATGGGCACTATTTTTAAACATATAAAAGGAGATAAAGCAATTTGGGCTGTAGTGGCTTTTCTTGCCTTGTTTTCATTTTTGCCTGTATATAGTGCCAGTAGTAATTTAGCTTATTTGTATGGTGATGGTAGTACCTTTAAGTTCTTAATTAAACATTTCGCTCATTTATTGTTAGGTTTTGCAATTATATATGGAGTACATAAAATTCCGTATAATTATTTTAGAGGGTTGTCTATTATAGCATTACCAATTGTAGTTATTCTTTTAATAATTACCATGTCTCAAGGGACAACAATTGAAGGAGCAAATGCAAGTCGTTGGATTCGTGTTCCTTTTGTTGGATTTACGTTTCAAACTTCAACCTTGGCAGCTGTTGTGCTTATGACATATATAGCTAGATATTTATCAAAAGTAAAAGACAAAACCGTTACGTTTAAAGAAACTTTATTGCCCCTTTGGTTACCAGTTTTTTTGGTGCTAGGATTAATTCTTCCAGCAAATTTTTCTACGACAGCAATCATTTTTGTGATGCTGACAATTTTAGTGTTTGTTGGAGGATATCCTTTAAAATACCTTGTATTTATATTAGGTGCAGGTTTAGTTATGTTAACCATGTTTGTGATTACGGCAAAAGCATTTCCAGATGTTTTTCCAAATCGAGTAGATACATGGATTAGTAGAGTTGAAAGCTTTATAGACAAGGAAGATACTGAAGCTGATTATCAAATAGAAAAAGCAAAAATAGCCATAGCTTCAGGTGGAATTACTGGTTTAGGACCTGGTAAGAGTATTCAGAAAAACTTTTTACCTCAATCTTCTTCCGATTTTATTTATGCAATAATAGTTGAAGAATTTGGAATGATTGGAGCCTTATTTTTAATGTTTTTGTATTTGTTGTTATTATTCAGATTGGTGATTGTAGCCCATAAATCGGATTCAATATTCGGAAAATTATTAGTGATAGGAGTAGGATTGCCCATTGTGTTTCAGGCAATGATAAATATGGCAGTTGCCGTTGAATTATTCCCTGTTACAGGTCAAACCTTGCCTTTAATTAGTAGTGGAGGAACCTCTATTTGGATGACCTGTTTAGCGATTGGAATGATATTAAGTGTGAGTGCAAAAAGAGAAGTTGTAATAAAAGAAGAAAACGAAGAAAATCCATTAGATATATTAAGTGAAGCCTTATAAATTCATAGTGTCCGGTGGAGGAACCGGAGGTCATATTTACCCAGCAGTTGCAATAGCAAATGAGTTGAAGGAGAAATATCCTGATGCCGAATTTTTATTTGTGGGCGCTGAAGATCGTATGGAAATGGAAAAAGTACCACAGGCAGGATATAAAATTGAAGGTCTTTGGATTTCAGGCTTACAAAGAAGTTTGTCTCTTAAAAATTTAATGTTCCCATTTAAGTTAATGTCTAGTTTAATAAAATCTAGAAGTATTATTAAGAAATTTAAACCTGATGCTGCAATTGGAACTGGAGGTTATGCAAGCGCTCCTTTATTAAGAGTAGCTTCAAACAAAGGGATTCCTTGTTTAATTCAAGAACAAAATTCATATGCAGGCATCACTAATAAATGGTTGAGTAATAAAGCACAAAGTATTTGTGTAGCTTATGAAGGAATGGAACAATTTTTCCCTTCTGAAAAAATACAATTGACAGGAAACCCTGTTCGACAAGATATTTTAGATATTTCTTCAAAAAGAGAAGAGGCAAAAGCATTTTTTAATCTGAAAGAAAACAAAAAAACACTGTTAATTCTGGGCGGAAGTTTAGGAGCAAGAAGAATCAACCAATTAATAGATAAATCACTTTCATTTTTTGAGTCATTAGGAATACAAGTGATTTGGCAATGTGGCAAAATATATGAAGATCAATACGTTGGGAAAAGTTCAGAAAATGTTCAAGTCCATACTTTTCTAAATAGAATGGACCTTGCTTATGCTGCTGCCGATGTAATTATATCAAGAGCTGGAGCTCTTTCTGTTTCAGAATTATGCCTAGCAGGGAAACCTGTGATATTTATCCCATCACCCAATGTTTCAGAAGACCATCAAACAAAAAATGCACAAGCAATTTGTAATAAAAATGCGGCTATTTTAATAAAAGAAAGTGAATTAGAAGAACGTTTTGAAAATGAATTCAAAGAATTAATTTCTTCAGAAGAGAAACAAAAAACACTTTCAGAAAATATAATAAAATTAGGAAAACCAAATGCAACAAAAGATATCGTTGCGCAAATAGAAAAGCTTTTAAAAAACTAAAATGACAGCGTTAAAAAACATAGAATATTTTTATTTCGTCGGTATCGGCGGAATAGGGATGAGTGCTTTGGCTCGTTATTTTAATTTGAATGGAAAAAAGGTATATGGTTACGATAAAACACCTTCAAAATTAACTTCAGCTTTAATTGAAGAAGGAATAGAAATCCAATTTGAAGATGAAGTTTCTAAGCTTCCAGATACAATAAATGATACATCAAAAACTTTAATTGTTTATACGCCTGCGATTCCAAAAAGCAATCAGATTTTGCAACGGTTTGTTGATGAAAATTATTCAATAACAAAACGAGCAGCTTTGCTTGGCGAAATATCTAAAGACACACTGTGTTTAGCGGTAGCTGGAACACATGGAAAAACAACAACTTCGGCTATTTTAGGGCATCTATTAGCAGATTGTAATATGCCCGTTACAGCTTTTTTAGGAGGAATTACTGAGAATTATAATTCAAATTTTATCTGTAAAGGAAATGAGATTATGGTAGTTGAAGCCGATGAATTTGATCGTTCCTTTTTAAAATTATCTCCAGATTTAGCTTGTATAACTTCAATGGATGCAGATCATTTAGATATTTATGAAGATGAAAATACGATTGAAAAAGCCTTTATAGAATTTTCAGAATTAGTTGCTAATCCAGATCATTTATTATTTAAAAAAGGACTTCCATTAAAAGGTAAAACAGTAGAAGTTGAAACTAATGAAAGTGCCGATTATGAAGCACAAAATGTTAGGATTGAAAATGGAAGCTATGTATTCGATTTAAAAACACCAAATGAAATTGTAAAAGATATGCAGTTTCATTTACCAGGACGACATAATTTGTTTAATGCTGTTACCGCTTTGGGTATGGCTATTCTTGCAGGTACCCCAACCCATAGTTTGCCCAAAGCATTACAGGATTTTAAAGGAGTGAAGCGTCGTTTCTCCTATAAAATTAAAACCGATGAAGGAGTTTTAATAGATGATTATGCACACCATCCTACCGAAATTAACGCTTTGTATCAGGCTGTTTCAGAAATGTATCCAACTCATGAGAAATTGATTGTTTTTCAACCGCATTTATTTTCAAGAACAAAAGATTTTGGAGATGGATTTGCAGAAAGTTTGTCTCAATTTGATGAAATTATTTTATTAGAAATATATCCAGCAAGAGAAGAACCCATCGAAGGGATCACTTCAAAATGGTTATTAGATAAAATGTCTAAACAAGCAAAACTAGTTTCGAAAAATGATTTGCCTAAAGAAATTGCAGCTTCAAATTGTTTTGTGAAGTTGATGGTAGGAGCAGGAGATATAGGTGTTGAGGTGGATCATGTAACTAAATATCTGACCTTATGAAAATGCCTTGGAACATCATAAAATTTACGGCGCTAATTGGATTAGTGGTCTTCCTATTTGGTTTTAGTAAGCAAAGAAATGAGCAACGAAAACTAGCGAAAATTGACATAGATTTTGTGGATGAAAACAGTCCTTTTATCACTTTAAAATCGGTTAATAAATTGTTAATACAAAATGAAGACAGTGTTACGAGCATAGGTAAAGAAACTTTAGTTTTGAATAAGATCGAAAATAGATTGTTGAAACATCCAATGATTAAAAACGCAGATGTTTATGTTTCTATTGACGGTGTGCTAGGAACAAAAATAGAACAACGTCAGCCCATAGCTAGAATTACGGGTTCACCCGATTTCTATTTGGATGAAGAAGGTAAAAAGATGCCTTTGTCAGAAGTTTATACGGCAAGAGTGCCAATTGTTACTGGAGTGTCAAAAACAGAATTTTCAGAATTGAAAGAGTTGATTTTGAAGATTAATGCAGATGAATTTATGATGAAAAGTGTGGTCGGTTGTCATTTAGAATCGAATGGAGACATAAATTTAAAAATAAGGAAACATGATTTTACAGTGCTTTTTGGAAAACCAATTGACATAAAAAATAAGTTTCAAAATTTTAAAGCGTTTTATAAAAAAACAAAAGAAGATAGTTTGCTTTCTAGATATAAGCTGGTGAATTTAAAATATAATAACCAAGTAGTAGCTACAAAAAAGTTAAGCCATGGAGAATAATAAAATAGCTGTTGGATTAGATATTGGTACTACCAAGATTGTAGCTATGATTGGTAGGAACAATGAATATGGTAAGATGGAGATTCTAGGCATTGGAAAATCGAAAAGCCTAGGAGTACATCGAGGTGTTGTAAATAATATTACACAAACCATACAGTCCATACAACAAGCCGTTCAGGATGCAGAAACAACTTCTGGATTTAAAATAAATGAGGTGATCGTAGGTATTGCAGGACAGCACATTCGTAGTCTTCAGCATAGTGATTATATCACTCGTTCTAACAGTGAAGTTGTTATTGAAGAAGAAGATATCGATAGACTTTGTAATCAGGTTCATAAACTTGTGATGCTTCCTGGTGAAGAAATAATACATGTACTTCCGCAGGATTTTAAAGTAGATGGACAAAGTGAAATTAAAGAACCTATCGGAATGTACGGTGGGCGATTAGAAGCTAATTTCCATGTGGTGGTTGGTCAAGTTTCTTCCATTCGAAATATTGGCAGATGTATTAAAAGTTCTGGTTTAGAACTTTCAGGAATCACATTAGAGCCATTAGCATCTGCAAATGCGGTGTTAG
>JAHRWC010000196.1 GCA_019090365.1 Flavobacteriaceae bacterium | reverse complement strand
TTAAAAAATTCTTTTTTTTCAAGATAAGCTTCAAAAATATTTTTTAATGCACTTTAACGAAAATTGATGCATTTTGTCTAATTAGCTATTCGATTTATTGTAAGTGTTAATTTTTTACTAATTAAATTATGGAATTTTGTTCCATTAAATATCATTAACACAAAAATCACAACAAAATGAAAAAAATTATCTTATTAGGTATTGCTCTTGTAATTAGCAATTTTGCTTTCGCACAAGACTTACCAGCAAATCCAGAACCAGGAAAATGTTATGTACGTTGTACTACACCAGATGTGTATGTAAATGAAACAGTACAAATAATGACAAAACCAGCTTATAAAAAGTTGAGAGTTGTTCCTGCAGAATATGGAACAGAAACAGAAAGAGTATTAGTTAAAGCTGAAGGAAAAAAATTAAGAGTTATTGCTGAAAAGTGGGGAACTGAAACAGTTAGTTACCTTAAAAAGCAAGGAGCTTCTACTTTAAGTATTAACCCAGCAAGATTTGGATCTGATGCAGAAACAATTGA
This sequence comes from Flavobacteriaceae bacterium, assembly GCA_019090365.1. GTDB lineage: Bacteria > Bacteroidota > Bacteroidia > Flavobacteriales > Flavobacteriaceae > Marifrigoribacter. The sequence continues at coordinate 4,906 of JAHRWC010000196.1, read as the reverse complement.
AATTAAACCAGCTTACGCTCAGTGGGAATTAGGTGCACCTGCTCCTGATTGTGCTTCAAGCAATCCTAATGATTGTAGATACTGGTGTTACAAAGGATATCCTGCTGAATATACTACAGTTGGTTTAACAACTTTAGTAAATGATGCTTCTTTTAATACTGCTCCAGTTGCACAAAAAATGTCTTCTTATACAAAAAGAGTTGTAACACAACCTGCAAGTGTTGTTGAAGAAATTGTACCAGCTGAATATGCAAATATTACAAAAACGGTTTTAGTAAAAGATGCTTATACTACTGAAGTTTCTGTACCAGCAGAATACAAAACAGTAACTAAAGAAGTATTACAATCTAAAGGTGGTTTAACTACTTGGAAAGAAGTTGAATGTGCTTTAGTTGAATACCAAGCATTACCTATTAACTGGAATTTAAACAGTGCTACATTAACTCCTCAAGCTAAGAACCTTATTGATACTCGTTTAATGCCTGTACTACAACAAAACCCAGGTGTAAAACTTGAAATTGCTTCTCATACAGATTCTAGAGGAACAAAAGAATCTAATCAAGATTTATCTGAAAGAAGAGCAAGAGCTGTAGTAGCTTACCTTCAAACAAAAGGAGTAAACAATAGTTTATTAGTTGCTAATGGATATGGTGAAAACAGATTAAAAAACAGATGTGCTGACGGTGTTTCATGTACTGAAAGACAACACTCTGTAAATCGTAGAACTGAATTCAGATTAATTAATAACTAGTATTAGTATAATAACCATCAACGTTAAAAGAATTCCCTTTTTTGGGAATTCTTTTTTTTTATCTCATATTTGGCATAAATAATGATTATTAGCTACAAAGTCTAAATTTTATGAAGCATCTATTAATTGTTTTAGTTTTTTTTATTTCTACATCTTATGCACAGCAAGATATTCCTGAACTTAAATGGAAAACAAACCTTGAAAAGGCACAGAAGCAAGCAAAGAAAAAAGACAAGCCAATTCTAGTTTACTTTACTGGTAGTGATTGGTGTTCGCCTTGTAAACAATTAAAAGAAGATTTTTTTGAAACTTCTAGATTCAATGAATTATCTGAAAAATTTATTTTAATTGAAATTGATTCGCCCTTTAGAGTTGATATCATTTCAGAAAAACAAATGGCTTATAATAAAAAGGTTATAGCTAAGTATAATGAAGAAAAAACGTTCCCTAAGATAATTACATTAAATCATAAAGGGAAAGTTCTTGGTAAAATCTCAGGCTATAGTTACTTAAGAGATACTAAAAATCATTTCGATTTTATAGAAAAACAAATTTCTAAATTCTACTAAAAACTATTTAAACATATCCATTCCTGGTATGTTTGGCATTCCTTCTTTAGCAACAGCACCCAATTCAGTTTCATTTATAGATGTAGCTTTTTCAATAGCTTTATTTAATGTAAGAATTAAATAATCCTCTAATTGCTCTTTATCTTCGAGTAGCGTAAGGTCTATATCAATCGATTTAATTGTTCTATTTGCAGTAATAGTAATTTTCAACAAACCATCATTGCTTTGTTCATCTATAAGGACAGAATCTAACCTAATCTTAGTCTCTTCTACTTTCTTTTGGGTTTCTTTAATTTTACCCATCATACCCATTAAATCTCCAAACATATTTTTGTTTTTTATTCCTTGCAAAATTAGTAATTTGCGAGTTAATTTAATACACATTTTGTTATGAAAAATTTAGTAGTATTCTCAATTGTAACAATTATTTTTGCTGCTTCATGTAATACCAAAACAACTTCAAAAAAATCTATGAATATAGTTCCTCCAAAAGCTGATAAAGTTGAAAAACATTTAGAATTGCACGGTGATGTTAGAGTTGATAATTACTACTGGCTTAACGATAAAGATGATGATGAAGTCATTGATTATTTAGAAAGAGAAAATGATTATTATGAGAAGATGACAGCTCATACTAAAGATTTTCAGAAAGATTTATTCGAAGAAATGAAAAGCCGTATTAAGGAAGACGATGAGTCAGTACCTTATAAGTTAAACGGTTACTATTATATCACTCGTTTTGAAAAAGGCAAAGATTATCCAATTTATACTAGAAAAAAGGATAGTTTGGAGGCTGAAGAAGAAATCCTTTTTAATGTAAATGAAATGGCGGAAGGACATTCATATTACAAGTTAAGCGGAATGAGCGTGAGCCCTGACAACAAATTAATTTCATTTGGAGTTGATACATTAAGTAGAAGAAAGTATACTATTTATATTAAAAATTTAGAGTCTGGTGAAGTTTATGAAGAAAAAATTCCTGTGACTACTGGAGGTTCTACTTGGGCAAATGATAATAAAACATTGTTTTATACTCGAAAAGATGAGCAAACACTTCGTGCAGATCGAATTTATAAACATGTTTTAGGGACAGATTCTGAAAAAGATGAATTAGTATATACTGAAAAAGATGAAACATTTGGAACTTTTGTATATAAAACGAAATCTAGAAAATACCTAGTGATTGGTTCTTATAGCACATTGACTTCAGAATATAGAATATTAAGTGCGGAAAAACCTAATGAAGAATTTGAAATATTTCAGAAAAGAGAAAGGGGATTAGAATATAGTATTTCTCACTTCGGAAAAGACTTTTACATACTCACTAATAAAGACAAGGCAATCAATTTTAAATTGATGAAAACTTCTGAAACTAATACAAGTAAAGATAATTGGGAAGAAGTAATAGCTCATCGAGATAATGTTTTGTTAGAAGGTATTGATATTTTCAAAGATTATTTGGTTGTAAATGAAAGAGACAATGGATTAAATAAAATTCATATTAAACCTTGGGATAATTCAGGAAGTTATTATTTACCTTTCACTAACGAAACCTATACTGCTTATACAACTCAGAATCCAGAATTCGACACAAAAACACTTAGATATAGCTACACTTCTTTAACAAATCCAGCTTCTTTATTGGATTTTAACATGGAAACTAAAGAACAGAAAGTTTTAAAGGAAACAGAAGTATTAGGTGGAAAGTTTAAGAAAGATAATTACGATTCTAAAAGACTATGGGCAACTGCTGAAGATGGCACAAAAATACCTGTTACTATGGTCTTCAAAAAAGGTATAAAACTAGATGGATCAAATCCATTATTGCAATATGCATACGGCTCGTACGGTTCTACTATAGACCCGTATTTTTCAAGTGTACGTTTAAGCTTATTAGATAGAGGGTTTATTTATGCAATCGCACATGTTAGAGGAGGTGAATACCTTGGTAGAAATTGGTATGAACATGGAAAATTACTACAAAAGAAAAACACATTTACTGATTTTATAGATGTTTCTAAATTTTTAATTGAAGAAAAGTATACTTCTAAAGATCATATATATGCTTCTGGAGGTTCTGCGGGAGGACTTTTAATGGGAGCTATAGTTAATATGGCACCAGATTTGTATAATGGTGTAATAGCTGCTGTTCCTTTTGTAGATGTTGTTACTACAATGCTAGATGATAGTATTCCGTTAACCACAGGAGAATATGATGAATGGGGAAATCCTAATGATAAGGAGTATTATGATTATATAAAATCGTATTCTCCCTATGATAATGTTGAAGCTAAAAAATATCCTAATATGTTGGTGACAACAGGCCTGCACGATTCGCAAGTTCAATATTGGGAACCAGCTAAATGGGTTGCAAAACTTAGAGAGCTAAAAAAAGATAAGAATACTTTATTACTTCATACAAACATGGATGCAGGACACGGAGGTGCTTCAGGGCGATTTGAGGCGTTAAAAGAAGTAGCTATGGACTATGCTTTTATATTAGATTTAGAAGGAATAAAGGACTAATTAAAATATTTACCGTAACTTTGTACGGTTTTAAATTAAGGCGCAAAGTCAAAATTTATTATAACGAAAATCCTCTTTATGAAAGACGAATTATTAGCCCATGATAGTGTGTTAGAACTTATTGGTAATACACCATTAATTAAACTTAACAGGATCGCTTCAAACTTAAAAGGTAATTTCTTTGCCAAGGTTGAAGGATTTAATCCGGGACATTCAACAAAAGATCGTATTGCACTTTATATTATTGAAGAAGCTGAAAGAAAAGGCATCTTAAAACCTGGCGATACTATTATTGAAACTACAAGTGGGAACACTGGTTTTAGTTTAGCAATGGTAAGTATTTTAAAAGGTTATGAATGTATTTTAGCAGTTAGTTCAAAATCTTCAAAAGATAAAATTAATATGCTAAAGACAATGGGGGCAAAAGTATATGTTTGTCCTGCACATGTAAGTGCTGATGACCCTAGATCTTACTATCAAGTAGCAAAAAAAATACATAGTGAAACGAGTAGTTCTGTTTATATTAATCAATATTTCAATGAATTAAATATAGATGCTCATTATAAGTCAACTGGTCCTGAAATTTGGAAACAAACAGCAGGTAAAATCACACATTTAGTAGCATGTAGTGGAACTGGAGGAACAATTTCAGGTATTGCACGATTTTTAAAAGAACAAAATTCTGAAGTAAAAGTGATTGGTATTGACGCCTATGGTTCAGTATTAAAAAAATATCATGAAACTCGTGAATTTGATGCTAAGGAAATATATCCTTATCGAATAGAAGGTTTAGGTAAAAACTTAATTCCTACTGCTACCGATTTTGATCATATTGATGAATTTATCAAGGTTACAGATGAAAGTAGTGCACATACAGCTAGAGAATTAGCAAAAACTGAAGGGTTGTTTGTTGGTTATACAAGTGGAGCTGCAATGCAAGGACTAAAACAATTAGATGAAAGCGGTGAATTTACCGATGATTCAGTTGTAGTTGTTGTTTTTCCAGATCATGGGTCAAGATATATGAGTAAAGTATATAGTGATGAATGGATGGAGCAAC
>JAHRWC010000195.1 GCA_019090365.1 Flavobacteriaceae bacterium | reverse complement strand
CCAGCAAATGAATGGGTTGATAGTTTTACGGTAGAAGAATTAAAGAAAATTTGGGAACCAGCTGCTCAAGGAAAAATTATGAAATGGAACCAAATCCGTCCAGAGTGGCCAAATGAAGAAATTCATTTATTCGGTCCTGGAGTTGCTTCTGGAACGTACGATTATTTTACGGAAGCCATTGTTGGTAAAAGTGGTTCTAGTCGTGGAGATTTTACTGCAAGTGAAGATGATCATGTTTTAGTACAAGGAATTGCAGGAGATAAGTATTCTTTAGGTTTCTTCGGATTAGCTTATTATGCTGAAAACAAAGACAAATTAACTTTAATTGGTGTTCACAACGGAACTGAAGTTGTAAAACCATCATTAGAAACAGTGAAGAACGGAACCTACACACCATTATCAAGACCCTTATTTATCTATGTTAATAGCACCTCGGTTGCCTCAACTGAAGTTGTTGAATTTGTTAATTTTTACATTGACAATGCAGGTGAATTATCTAAAGATGTAGGATATATTCCTTTACCTGATGAAAAATATAAATCGCAAAAAGATAGCTTCAAAACTTTTGTTGAAAGTAACAAATAAACAAAGGTTTGATTAGTGAGAATCAGGTATCTCCTAGAGGTACCTGATTTATCTTCTTAAAAAATTATCAATGCGAAAAATAAAAGAGTTATTAATAGAAAAGTCGCTTTTCTCAAGTGCCTTAATTACAATTGCTGTAACCATAGGAATTGTTTCAGTATTAGCCGTTGAAACTATTCGTTTTTTTAGTGAAGTTTCCATTTTTGATTTTTTTACTGATACTCAATGGACACCGCTTTTTACAGAAAAGCATTTTGGAATACTTCCTTTATTATCAGGAACTCTTTTAACTTCATTTATTGCAATTGCAGTTGCTCTACCCATTGGTTTATCAATAAGTATCTACCTAAGTGAATATGCTCCAAAAAGTTTCAGAAAAACAGTTAAACCCTTATTAGAATTATTAGCTGCTGTCCCGACCGTGGTTTATGGGTTTTTTGCTTTAATTGTGGTAACTCCTTTTTTACAACAATTATATCCAAACCTATCTGGGTTTAATTCACTTTCAGCAGGAATAGTAATGGGAATAATGATTATTCCCTATGTTTCATCTTTAAGTGAAGATGCTTTACATGCTGTACCAAAATCATTGAGGGAAGCCTCTTTCGGAATGGGAGCAACAAAATTACAAACTGCTTTTAAAGTAATGGTTCCTGCAGCTTCTTCTGGAATTATTGTGTCAATAATTTTAGCAATCTCTAGAGCGATTGGTGAAACAATGATCGTAGCAATTGCCGCTGGACAACAACCAAGATTAACCTTAGATCCTACAGTTCCAATAGAAACTATTACTGCTTATATCGTTCAAGTAAGTTTAGGAGATGTACAACATGGATCACTAGAATATAGAACCATTTTTGCAGCAGGTATTACCTTATTTGTATTTACTTTTTTATTGAACACTTTGAGTTATAGAATTCGAAAAAAATACCAAGAGAAATATGAATAATGTTCAGAAAAATAGACTAAAAGATCAATTGTTTAAATTCTGGGGAATTTTTTGTACCCTAATTGGATTAGTGCTACTATTTGTATTTATTGGAGATATCTTAATTGATGGAATAAGTAGAATTGATTGGAAATTCTTAACAGATTTACCTTCAAGAAAAGCTGAAAAATCTGGAATATACACTGCCCTAATGGGAAGTATCTGGATTCTTTTATTAACTACATTAATCTCATTTCCAATTGGTGTAGCTGCAGCCATTTACCTTGAAGAATATGCAAACAAAAATAGATTCTCAAGTATTTTAGAAATTAATATATCAAACCTCGCAGGTGTTCCTTCAATTATTTACGGTTTATTAGGTCTCGAGGTATTTGTAAGAATAATGAATCTTGGCGCAAGTGTTCTAGCAGGAAGTCTAACACTATCGCTTTTAATCTTACCGATAATAATCGTTGCAACAAGAGAAGCAATTAAAGCAGTTCCATCTTCTATAAAAGATGCATCCTACGCTTTAGGAGCTTCTAAATGGCAAACTATCTGGAATCAAGTTTTACCTGCTTCCGGAGGAGGTATTTTAACTGGGGTAATCCTAGCACTTTCTAGAGCAGTTGGTGAAACAGCGCCTTTAATTGTAGTTGGCGCATTAGCCTATGTTCCTTTTGCACCACAAACTCCAATGGATGAATTTTCAGTATTACCAATTCAAATATTTAATTGGATATCAAGACCTCAACATGGATTTATTGAAAATGCAGCAGCAGCAATAATCATTCTATTATTAATCACTTTTGTTATGAATGGTATTGCTGTTTATTTCAGAAATAAATGGCAGAAAAAATGGAGTTAGTAGTAGAAAAATATATTGAAAAAGTTATGACTCAAGATAAAATAATAGATAATACTTTAAAAAAGATTCCTAAAATTGAGACTAAAAATGCCCGTGTTTGGTATGGCGATTTTGAAGCAATTAAAGGAATCGATATAAAAATTAAACCTAAATCGGTTACTGCTTTTATTGGACCGTCTGGATGTGGAAAATCTACTTTTCTTAGATTATTTAATAGAATGAACGATTATGTAGATGGTTTTAGATCTGAAGGAATTATAAAAATTGACGGAAAT
>JAHRWC010000194.1 GCA_019090365.1 Flavobacteriaceae bacterium | reverse complement strand
CAGCGTCAGATGTGTATAAGAGACAGATGCATATGAATACCATTTATAATCATTCCTGTATTCTCAACAATTCGTTTTATGTGTGGAATTTGATGAATTGATATTCCAAATTTACTGTCGATATGACCTACTGAAATATTGGTATTTCCACCAGCCATTACATGTGGATTTATTCTAATACAAACAGGAATCGTAGGGTGCTTAGATCCAAATTGCTCCAATATCGATAAGTTGTCAATGTTTATTTGAACTCCTAATTCTGAAGCAACTTCTAGTTCTTTTAGTGAAACTCCATTTGGTGTATAAATTATATCCTTAGGAGGTATGCCAGCTTCTAGTCCAAGTTTTACTTCCTGAATAGAAACCGTATCTAAACCACTACCTAAAGAATGCATTAATTTTAAAATCGAAATATTAGATAAAGCTTTAACAGCATAATTTATTTTTACCTGTTTGACCTTTTTAAATGCATCTTGTAAACGTTTGTATTGGTTTTCAATTTTTTCAGCGTTATACACATACAAAGGAGTTTCAAATTCCTGAGCTACTGCTAAAAGGTCATGCTTTGTCATAATAGTTTGTTTCTTTTAAATTAAAAAATAAGCCGATAAAGATAAAAGTTATATTCAATTATCATTAGTTTTTTTTTCAAAAGAAAATTAGACAATAACCTTTAAAAAAGATTAGTCCAATCCTATAACATTTATTATTTTTGCAGTTCTAAATTTAGATATACTCCATTATGAATTTACACGAATATCAAGGAAAAGAAATACTAAACAGTTTTGGTGTTGAGATACAAAGAGGAATTGTAGCACAAACTCCAGCTGAAGCAGTTGAAGCAGCAAAAAAATTAACTGAAGAAACAGGTACAGGTTGGCATGTTGTGAAAGCACAAATACATGCAGGTGGGCGTGGTAAAGGTGGAGGAGTAAAACTTGCTAAAAGCCTTCAAGAAGTTGAGCAAATTGCAAGTGATATTATTGGGATGAATTTAATTACTCCACAAACAAGTGCTGAAGGTAAGAAAGTACATCAAGTACTTATTACTGAAGATGTTTATTATCCTGGCGAAAGTGAGCCTTCAGAGTTTTACATGAGTGTTTTATTAAACCGCGGAACTGGTAAAAACATGATTATGTATTCTACAGAGGGAGGTATGGATATTGAAGCAGTAGCTGAAAATACTCCACATTTAATATTTAATGAAGAAATAGATCCTGAACTAGGTTTACTACCTTTTCAAGCTAGAAAAGTAGCATTTAATTTAGGTTTATCTGGAATGGCACTTAAGCAAATGACAAAATTTGTAACTGCTTTATATACTGCTTATATTAAATCTGATTCTTCTCTTTTTGAAATCAATCCAGTGTTAAAAACTAGTGATAATAGAGTAATTGCTGTTGATGCTAAAGTAACAATAGATGATAATGCTTTATTTAGACATAAAAATTATGAAGCATTAAGAGATCTTCGTGAAGAAAACCCTATTGAAGTTGAGGCTATGGAAGCTGGATTAAACTATGTTGATTTAGATGGAAATGTAGGATGTATGGTAAATGGTGCTGGATTAGCAATGGCAACAATGGATTTAATTAAGCAAGCAGGAGGAGAACCAGCTAACTTTTTAGATGTTGGAGGTACTGCAGATGCAGAACGTGTAGAAGCTGCTTTTCAATTAATTTTAAAAGATCCTAATGTAAAAGCAATTCTTGTTAATATTTTTGGTGGTATCGTTCGTTGTGATCGTGTAGCTCAAGGTATTGTAGATGCATATAAAAACATGGGTAATATTGAAGTTCCTATTATTGTTCGTCTTCAAGGAACCAATGCAGATATCGCTAAAGAACTAATTGACAGTAGTGGATTAGATGTTCAAAGTGCAATAGAATTTCAAGAAGCAGCAGATAAAGTACAAGCTGTATTAGCATAAGAATACATATAACATATTGATTGTTAAAGCCTTAAATTTTTTTAAGGCTTTTTTTTGTTTTAAGAATAGATATCGTTAAGTATTCGTTAAAAAATGATTCGGCTTGTAACAATTACTAAGTAACTGTCGTCTTCTTAATATATCAATCACTTAAATCGAACAATCATGAGAAAAGTAAATGTAATTTTAATGGCTTTTGTACTTTTAATAAGTACTACAATCTTAACTGCAGCAACAAATCCTGTAATTCCAACGACCAATGCTTCTGAAGAAATTGGTGAATTATTAAAAAACCCTGGTTTTGAACTTGAAGTTGAAACAACTGCTTATGTAACCTTTGTAGTTAATAAGGATAGTGAAATAGTTGTGTTGTCAGTAGATTCTGAAAATGAATCAATGAAAAAATTTATTAAGCAACGTCTTAATTACAAAAAATTAGAATCTGCTAACAAACAAGGGAAAGAATATATAGTTCCTATTAGAATGACAGCAGAGTAATAAATTTTTAATCATTCAATATTAATCCTGTTTCTACATTGATAGAGACAGGATTTTTTTATATTTTTAGAGTATGAAAAAAGAAAATAGTTTAGCCTTAGTAAGCGATTTAATAATATTAGCAAGAGCAGATGATAAAGTAACCTTATCTGAATATGATTTTATAATGCGATTAGCATTTCGAATGGATTTAGAAAAAAGTGAT
>JAHRWC010000193.1 GCA_019090365.1 Flavobacteriaceae bacterium | reverse complement strand
TCATCAAGAAGAAAAAGCACTCTGGTTAGCTCGAAACACTGCTATTCAAAAATCAAAAGGAGACTTATTATTGTTGTTTGATGATGATAGTAGAATAGATGCTGATTGGATTAGCAATCATATAAAATGTTTAGACTTTTTTGATGCTGAAATATCTTCAGGAATTTCAATTTCTACAGTAGGAGCAAAGGTTCCTGAAAATTATTCTTTTTTCAGAGTTTCAGATCAAATCGATACAGGAAATGTGTTGATTAAAAAAGAAGTCTTTCAAAAAATTGGAATGTTTGATCGACAATTCGAAAAGCAACGAATGGGAGACGGAGAGTTTGGATTAAGAGCTCATTTAGAAGGATTTTTAAATATTTCGAATCCATTTGCACAACGTTTACATCTTAAAGTAGGTTCTGGAGGTTTAAGACAAATGGGAAGTTGGGACGGATTTAGACCAAAAAAACTTTTTGACCCGAGACCTATACCAAGTGTAATTTATTTGTATAGAAAATATTATGGTAATTATAGAACACGACTTTCGCTTCTAAAAACGATACCGCCATCTATAATGCCATATCGTTTTAAGAAGAACAAAAAAATGTTACTTTTGGGTATATTAATTTCAGTAATATTAACTCCTTTTATACTTATACAGGTAAATATATCTTGGAGAAGAGCATCAAAAAAATTAACCCAAGGACCTTTAATCGGTGAACTCAAATAAATTACTTTTAATTACTTCTGAATTCCCCCCACAACCTGGAGGAATAGGAAATCATGCCCTTAATTTAGCAGACTCTCTGCAAAAAGAAGGAATGAATATTACGGTGCTTACTAACCTACGCTCAGAGAATGGAGTGCCTGAAGCAAAATTTGATGGTGATTTAAAATTTGAAGTAAAACGTGTAAAACGAAGAAAAGTAATATGGATATCTTATTTTACCCGCTTTATTAAAGCTATGCAATTAATTAGAAATGCAGACACTGTACTAGCTTCTGGTAAATTTTCATTGTGGTTAGTTTTTTTTCTGAAATTGTTTTATAAAAAAAAATATGTAGCAATAATTCATGGTAGTGAATTAATGTTGTCAAATACATTTCTCAAAAAATTCACAAATAAATGTTTGACAAAGTTTGAAAGTATTGTTGCAGTTTCAAATTATACCAAAAGCTTAATCAGTGATTTGAATCTTGAGAATATTAAAGTAATACCAAACGGATTTTCTATATTGAAAAGAGATGCGAGAGATGAAATTCATCAAAAGCCTGAACAATTAAACCTAATAACTGTTGGAAATGTAACACAACGAAAAGGACAGCACAATGTAATTAATGCAATTCCAGAGTTATTAAAATCATATCCTAATTTAAAATATAATATTGTTGGAATACCAACTGAAAAAGATAAAATTAAAATTTTAGTAAATGACTTAGGAGTTGAAAAGAATGTTGAGTTTTATGGAAAAGTATCTGAAGAAAAAAAATGTGATTTGTTAGCTAATTCTTCAATATTTTTTATGTTAAGTGAGCAAACTACAAATGGTGATATAGAAGGTTTTGGAATTGCTATTCTAGAAGCAAATGCATTTGGTGTGCCAGCGATTGGATCAAAAGATTGTGGAATTGAAGATGCAATTGATCATCAGGAAACGGGTTGTTTAGTTCATCCAACTGATATAGCCTCGATTGTAAAAGCAGTGAATGTTATTAATGAATCTTATTCAGATTATTCAAGAAAGGCGAATCTTTGGTCAAAAGATTTTAGTTGGGACAAAATTGTATTAAAGTATTTGGAAATAATAAAGAAATGAGGCTCTTAGTAATTTCACATACACGGCATTATAAAAATGAAAATGGAGACATTGTTGGCTGGGGACCAACAATAACAGAATTGAATAATATAGCTGATGAGTTTAATGAAATTGTACATGTTGCTATGTTTCATTCAGAAAAGCCTCCAAAAAGTTCACTGCCTTATAATTCCTCTAAAATAAAATTTGTGCCATTACCTGCTTTGGGGGGCAAAACAATTTTCAATAAATTGAAAATGATATTGAATATTCCAAGGATTATAAGGGTTGTTTCAAGTGAATTAAAATCTTCAGATGTATTTCAATTAAGAACTCCTACAGGAATAGCAGTGTTTTTAATTCCATATATAACGATATTTAGTAAAGTTAATGGTTGGTATAAATACGCAGGAAACTGGACACAAATAAATAAACCCTTAGGGTATCGTCTACAGAAATGGATGCTTAAAAATCAAAAAAGAAAGGTGACTATTAATGGAGAATGGAATAATCAAGCTCAAAATATTTTAACTTTTGAAAACCCATGTTTAACAGCTAAAGATAGACTTAATGGGAAAAATATAATTGAAAATAAAAAGCTGACAGAAGAAATAAATTATTGTTTTGTAGGTGGTTTAAATTATAATAAAGGGATTGATAAAATTATTGAAAGCTTTAAATTACTTCCATCAGAAAAAATTGGCACATTACATATAGTCGGAGATGGCGAATTAAGAGAAATGATAGAGGAAGATGCTAAACAATTGTCAATTGATGTAAAAATACATGGATCACTTCCAAAAAATGAAGTACAGGAAATATATAAAAACTCACACTTTATTTTAGTTCCTTCTAAAAATGAAGGATTTCCTAAAGTAATCGGTGAAGCAATGAATTTCGGTTGTGTTCCAATTGTATCGAATGTTTCTTGTATTGGACAGTATGTTAAAAATGATTATAATGGTTTTTTAATACAACTAAATACAATTGAAAACCTTAAATCAATGATTGAAAAATCTAGTCAAATAACAGGTGATCGTTATAATATATATAAAGATATAAATTATAAATTGGCTAATAAGTTTACTTATCAGTACTATATTGAGCGTATTAAAAAAGAATTTTTAAACTAAACGAAAAACAACTAAGCATCAATTCTAATAGTTTCATATTAAAAGAAATAGCAGACAACTTAATTTTTAAAATTGTTTTGTGGTTAATACCATTGAGTTATTTTTATAATCTTCCAGTACTTAGTTATTCTATTAAAGGAGATAATGAATTAAGGTTGTATGATATTTTGGGAGTATTTATTTTATTTTATTATATCAAATATTTTAAAACAATAAATATTGAAATAAATAGAATAATATTTTTTAGAAGATTTAAGTATTTTATACTTTTTTGCTCTTTTAGTTTAATTTTCACATTACTTTTTTCAATCTTTTATAGAGATAGGATTCTTTGGTTTATTCAAAGTTTTCTATATCTTTTTCACATGTGGGTTTTCTTTATAGGTTCAGTTTTTTTCTACTTTTATGCTTGTAAAGATGGAGTTTATAAAAAATTGGCAACATATATACTTGTATTAATTACAATAGAAAGTTTAATTGTTATACTTCAGAACATGGGAGTAATTCCTTTTCTTTTTAGTAGGGTTTATGAAATAGGATATAATGGTTTTTTATCTGGGACATTTGGACCAAATAAAATCGTTTTAGGGATGACTATGCTAATTTCATTTTCCTTTGTAATTGGATTATTATATGAGTCTAAGTTAAAAATTTCAAAGATTTTATTATTTGTTGCCTTATTTGGTTCAATAATTTCCATAATGCTAAGTGGATCAAGGACTACGTATGTTGGTCTCATCATATTTTTGCTTTATTTTATTATAAGTAAAACAGGGAAGTTTTTAAACTTAGTAATTTTAGGAAGCGTCATGTTTGTTTTATTGATGATTATTAACCCTGTAGTTTTTGAACGTATTAATGATACTATTAATAATAGGATAGTAGATAGAATTGAAAGCCATGAAGATATTCAATCAGTAGATGACATGACAGGAGTCTATGAAGATTTGGGATCTGGAAGGAGTGATTTGCATTTAATGTATGTTAATCATCTTTTAAAAAGACCATATATAATTCCTTTTGGAATAGGTTTTAATAACCGTTTATTAATAGGGAGTTCTGCACATAATATGTATTTATCATTGATAAATGAAGTGGGAATTTTTGGGTTAATATTGTTTTTACGATGGATGTTTTCCTTTTTAATTATTAAAAAACGAAAATTACCATACCTACAATTAGCTTTAAATGGAATAGTACTCTCAATGTTTGTAACCTTATATTTTGGAGAACATTTATATGTTTATCGTCCTTTATTTGGAATATTAGGGTATTTTATGATAATTTGTGTGCTATTATTAGTTCCGCTAAGAAAAACTATAGATGAAAAATAAAGATAAATTAGGAATCGTAATACCTTATTACAACGCTAGAGAATTTATTATTTCAGTAGTTGAAAAAGCAATTTATTATAGCAATCATATTGTTATAATTAATGATAAAAGCCCAGATGAATTACCCGTAGATTTTCTTTCTGAATTTCCTCAAGTACAAATTATTAACGCTCCAGAAAATTTAGGGGTAGGAGGAGCAACAAAATTAGGCTTAGAGTTTTTAAAAAATAATAACGAAGTTGAGGTAATCATAAAACTCGATGCAGATGATCAAATGGATACTAGTTTCATTCCAAGTCTTGTAGAACCTATTTTGAATGAAGACTTCGGTTTTGCAAAAGGAAATAGATTTAGAGATTTTAAAGCACTTAAAGAAATGCCTTTCGTTAGAAGATTTGGTAATACATTTCTTTCCTTTTTAAGTAAAATTGCTACAGGATATTGGAACTGTTTCGATTTCAATAATGGCTTCTTTGCTATTTCTAAAAAAAATGTTTCTTTAATTAATTTTAATGCGATATCTAATAATTATTTTTTTGAAACTTCATTGATTTCTGAACTATATTTTCAAGATGTAAAGATTAAAGAAATAGCAATGCC
>JAHRWC010000192.1 GCA_019090365.1 Flavobacteriaceae bacterium | reverse complement strand
TGCTAATTCATATGATGGTGGAGCAACTTGGGAAGATTTTAGAGTAAGTGATGTGGCTTTTACACCACAACCTATTTCTGGATTAGCCGGAGGTTATATGGGTGATTATTTAGGTATTTCAGCAAGAGGAGGTATTGTATATCCAGTATGGCCAGATAATAGAAATGGATATGTACAAGCATTTGTTTCTCCATACGAAACCAATACAAGAGTTAAGCCTGAAGATCTTGTCGTAGTTCTTACTAATGATGTGACTGGTCAAACCGATTTAACTTGGACTTTTGCAGGATCACCTTCATTTCAAAATTTTGTGGTGTATAGAGACGGTTCTCAAATAGACACAACAACAGATCAATTTTATACAGATATGTTACCTGATTTTGGTCTGTATTCATATACAGTTACAGCAATGCATGATGATGGTGAATCTTCTGGAATTAGTGGTACAGTACAATGGGGAAATCCTCTTATTTCTGTAGATCCTACTTCATTAGAAGAAACATTGGTGCCAGATGATACTTCTGTACAAACATTAACTATTACTAATACGGGTCAGTTAGATCTTATTTATAATATAGAAACGGATATAACAAATTCACCTGAACCAGTTCTTCCTATTTGCGATGCTAGTGGTGGTGGAGGTGATGAGTTTATTAGTCGTGTACAATTTGGAGATATAGATAATGCATCAGCGCAAACTTTTTATGGTGACTATACTAATTTATCTACCGATGTAGAAGCAGGAGCTACCTATCCAATTACTATTACTAATGGAGAAATTTTTGCTTCTGATGATTTAGGAATTTGGATTGATATTAATCAAGATGAAGATTTTGATGATCCAGGAGAAGAAGTTTTATGTACTGTTGATGATGGTGCTAATGGAACTTATAATATAACAATTCCTTCGGATGCATTAGGCGGAACAACACGAATGCGAATTAGAATAAAATTTAATGGAGCAGATTGTGGAAACCCATGTGGAACAACAACGTGGGGTGAAGTAGAAGATTATAGCATTAATGTTAACTCATGGTTGCAAGTAGATACAAGTGATGGTATCATTGCTCCTGGAGATTCAGAAATAATAAATGTAAATTTCGATTCTACAGGTTTAGCGTTAGGTGATTATTTTGCATCTATTTTTGTTGGTTCAAACGCATCTAATTCTCCTTTAATAGAAGTGCCTGTAACTTTACATGTTGTAGATAGTAATATTTTACAAACAACAGCAACGACAGATGACGCTGAGGTTTGTGTTGGAACATCAACAGTTCTTCATGCAAATCCAAATGGAGGTTCAGGAAGTTATACATATTCATGGACTTCAGTTCCTGCTGGATTTAGTTCAACATTAGAAAACCCTACAGTTTCTCCATTAGTAAATACAGTTTATACTGTTGTAGTGGATGATGGAGTAGATTCAGTTTCCAGTAGTGTAAGTGTAGATGTTGTCGATATACCTGCTCAAGCAAATATGCCTTCAGGTGATGAAGATCTTTGCCAAGATGCAGATAGTAATTCTTATACAACAGATACAGTTGCTAATACTACTTTTTATGACTGGTCAATTGATCCTGCAGCTGCAGGAATCATTACAGGAACTACTACTACAGCTAGTGTAGATTGGGATGCAGCATTTAGTGGAAATGTTACAATTACAGTTACTGCAAATAATGATTGTGGTGCTGGACTTGAATCTCAAGCACTTTCAGTTACAATAAATGAATTGCCTACTGTAATATTAGCTGGTTTCGACGATGTTTGTTTCGATGAACCTGCTTTTGAATTAACAGGTGGGGAACCATTAGGTGGAACTTATTCTGGTGTAGGTGTTTCAGGAGGATTCTTTGACGCAGCAGATGCAGGTGTTGGAATTCATACAATAACCTATGCATATTCAGATGCAGAAGGTTGTGAGAATTTTGCAACTCAAAATATTGAAGTAAACCCTTTGCCAACTGTTACTTTAGCTCCATATGCAGATGTATTTGATAATGACCCACCTTTTACTTTAACTGGAGGAGATCCTGTTGGTGGTGAGTATTCTGGTCCAGGTGTATCTGGCGGAATCTTTGACCCAGCCGTTGCAGGAGTAGGTATTCATATTATTACCTATTCTTATATGGATGTTAATGGATGTGAAAATTTTGCAATGCAAACTATTGAAGTAATTGAATTAATAGGTGTTAATGATTTTGAAAATGGTATCAACTTTATATTGTATCCAAATCCAAATAATGGTTTATTAAATCTAGAATTAAATTCTACAATAGTGAATGATTTTGAAGTGAGAATTGTGAATCAAATAGGAGCTATAATTTTTATGAAACAAATAAATGTTTCTGATGCTTCTGAGTTTGCATTTGATCTTTCAGGTTTAGCTAATGGAATGTATTATTTCATATTAAATAGTGATAAGCAGAACTATGCTGAAAAAATATTAGTAAATAATTAATATTATAATAGTCCTAGTTATTAAATAAAGAAAGCCCATTTATGATACATCATAAATGGGCTTTTTTAT
>JAHRWC010000191.1 GCA_019090365.1 Flavobacteriaceae bacterium | reverse complement strand
ACAAGCTTTACAAACTTGATCGTTAACAATGAACCTAATCTTTTGACATTAACAGGATTAAATTTTGCTAATAATGTTTCCAATGGAAACATTACACTTACAAATAATAGTTCTTTAGTAGACATTACTGCACTTGATTTATTATATGCTATAAATGGTGACCTAGTAATTTCAGATAATTCAAGTTTAGATGAGTGTTGCATAGTAACAAATTTTTTAAATGGTAATGCATATTTAGATGGTTCCTTAACTGTTTCAAACAATAACACCAATTGTAATTCTATTGCTGCAATAATTCCATATTGTATTTCTACAAATGCAGATGATGATGGTGATGGCGTTATTAATACTAATGATAATTGTATTAACGCAAGTAATGAAAATCAAGATGACACCGATAGTGATGGTATTGGAGATGCTTGTGATAATTGTCCTACCCTTGCAAATGCTTCTCAGTTAGATACTGATGGTGATGGAGTTGGGGATGATTGTCAGAATTCAGGAACCATCAATACTGGAAATAGCGGTGGCGGTGTTGGCATTGGTACTGTAACACCTAATAGTTCCTTAGAGGTTTCAGATGGTGATATATTTTTAAATAATTTACATCGTGGTATTATTATGAAGACAGTAAGTGGTAAATGTTTTCGCTATCAACCTTCTGAAACAGGCAACCTTTTAGGCAAGGAAATTACGTGTCCTGACAATTAAAATCAAAAATCTTCAAACTGAAAATAACGTGCTATATTTTCAGCAAAATAAAGCCGCAATTGGTGGCGGCTTTATTTTATAAACTTCCTATAAAATATATTTCTATTCCTCTGTATAGTTTTGTAGTTTTGGTTTTCGTCAAATTCACTATACATGTCAGACAAGAAAAGATTGTTTTTAGTAGATGCTTTTGCTTTAATATTTCGAGGGTATTACGCATTAATAAAGAACCCAAGAATCAATTCAAAAGGAATGGACACCTCAGCTATTGTAGGCTTTACCAATTCTTTATTAGATGTAATAAAACGTGAAAGACCCGACCATTTAGCCGTTTGTTTTGATCGCGGCGGAAGTGTAGCAAGAAAGGAAGCATTTCCTGAATATAAAGCCAATCGTGATGAGACTCCAGATGCTATAAAAATTGCCGTTCCATATATAGAAAAAATATTAACTGCCATGCATATTCCAATCATGGTAAAAGAAGGTTTTGAAGCAGATGATGTCATAGGAACACTTGCTAAAAAAGCTGAAAAAGAAGGGTACAAAACTTTTATGGTAACTCCAGATAAAGATTTTGCTCAATTAGTTTCTGAAAATATTTTTATGTACCGTCCAATGTTTGGTGGTGGTTATGAAACGTGGGGAATACCTGAAGTTCAAAAACGTTTTGAAGTAGAATCACCATTACAAGTGATCGATTACTTAGGAATGATGGGAGATGCTAGTGATAATATTCCAGGACTTCCAGGTGTGGGTGATAAAACTGCTAAAAAATTTATTGCTCAATATGGTAGTATGGAAGGTTTATTAGCCAACACAGACCAATTGAAAGGCAAGATGAAAGAGAAAGTTGAGGCCAATGCTGAATTGGGTAAACTTTCGAAAGAATTAGCTACAATTATTCTGGATGTTCCAGTTGAATTTCATGAAGAAGATTTTGAACTTTCTCAACCCGACATAAAAGCTGTTACTGAAGTATTTGAAGAATTAGAATTTAGAAGACTTACCGCAAATCTACTAAAGACATTCGCTACTGAAACTCCAACTGAGAATAAAACTGACACTAAAAAAGAACCTGTTAAAATAGCAGAACCTCAATCGGCTGGAATGGGACAATTTTCATTGTTTGGCGGAGATGGAGAACCTTCAAATGATCAAGAAGTTTATAATTCAAGAAACAGTATTTCAAATACCGAACATTTTTATCAAACAGTGCAAGCTGGAATGGGTACGAAATTATTTCTTCAGAATTTAATGAAACAAACCAGCGTGTGTTTCGATACTGAAACAACTGGATTGAATCCAATAACTGCAGAATTAGTTGGAATTGCATTTTCATGGGAAATAGGCAAAGGGTTTTACGTTCCTATTTCCGAAGAAAAAGAAAAAGCTCAAGAAACAATAGAGCTTCTCCGTCCATTTTTTGAAAATAAAAGCATTGAGAAAATTGGTCAAAATTTAAAATATGATATAAAAGTTTTAGAAAAATATAACATCACAGTACAAGGGAAATTATTTGATACGATGTTGGCTCATTACTTAATTAATCCAGACATGCGTCATAACATGGACGTTCTTTCTGAAACTTATTTAAATTATACCCCCGTTTCAATCACAGAATTAATTGGTAAAAAAGGTAAAAACCAATTATCGATGCGAGACATTTCTGTTGAAAAACAAACGGAATATGCTGTTGAAGATGCTGATATTACACTTCAGTTAAAAGAACATTTTGCAAAAGAATTAGGTGAGGCCAATACCCGTAAATTATTTGATGATATTGAGGTTCCATTATTGCGAGTACTTGCAGCAATGGAATTAGAAGGCATCAATCTAAATAGTGGTTTTTTAAATGATTTATCTGAAAATTTAGATTCAGATATTAATGGTTTAGTTTCAAAAATATATGAAGCTGCTGGAGAAGAATTTAACATCGCTTCACCAAAACAATTAGGAGTTATTTTATTTGAAAAAATGAAATTGGTTGACAAGCCAAAAAAGACAAAAACGGGTCAATATTCTACCGCTGAAGATGTGCTTTCATACTTAGCGAAAGATCATGAAATTATTCGAGATGTTTTAGAGTATCGAGGTCTTGCTAAACTAAAAAGCACCTATGTTGATGCTCTTCCTTTACAGGTTGAAGAATCGACTCAAAGAATTCATACTGATTATATGCAAACGGTTGCAGCTACAGGGCGTTTAAGCAGTAATAATCCAAACTTACAGAACATTCCTATCCGTACTGAACGAGGTCGCGAGGTTAGAAAAGCTTTTGTTCCTAGAGATGAAAATCATGTGTTATTAGCGGCGGATTATTCACAAATTGAACTGCGGATTATAGCAGCTTTAAGTGAAGAAACTACCATGATCGAAGCATTTAAAAACGGAGAAGATATTCACGCTTCTACTGCAGCAAATGTGTTTAATATTCCTTTAGATGAAGTTACTCGTGAACAACGTAGCAATGCGAAAACTGTTAACTTCGGAATCATTTATGGAGTTTCAGCATTTGGATTGAGTAATCAAACCGATCTAAGTCGTTCTGAAGCAAAAGAACTCATTGAGACCTATTATGAAACCTATCCAAAACTACGAAGCTACATGAGTAAGCAAGTTGATTTTGCTCGGGAAAACGAATATGTACAAACAGTATTAGGTCGTCGTCGATATTTAAAAAATATCAATGCTCAAAATGCAATTGTTCGTGGAGCAGCTGAACGAAATGCAATCAATGCTCCGATACAAGGAAGTGCGGCAGATATCATTAAAATTGCCATGATTAATATTTACAAAAAATTAGAAGAAGGCAATTATAAGAGCAAGATGTTATTACAAGTTCATGATGAATTGGTATTCGATATTTACAAACCTGAATTAGAAACACTTCAGCCCTTAATTAAAAAAGAAATGGAGAATGCTTTTACTTTAGCAGTCCCTTTAGATGTAGAAATTGGTTTGGGGAATAATTGGTTGGAAGCGCATTAATACATTCTCACGAAAGAATAAATCTCAAAATAATAATATAAAAACACAAATAAATGGCATCAGGCTTTTTTGCACTTTTAGATGATATTGCAGTACTCTTAGATGATGTTGCTGCAATGAGTAAAATTGCAACAAAAAAAACAGCAGGAATTTTAGGAGACGACTTAGCTGTAAATGCTGAAAAAGCTTCAGGGTTTGCTTCTTCTCGTGAACTCCCAATTTTATGGTCAATTACTAAAGGTTCATTTTTAAACAAGCTTATTATTTTACCCGTCGCTTTTCTGTTAAGCGCATTTTTACCTAGCACCATAGTTCCTATTTTATTAATTGGTGGAATTTATTTAGCCTATGAAGGAGCTGAAAAAATCTATGAATATTTATTTCATCGAAACCAACATGAGCATACAAGTGATGAACTCGTAGAGATGACACAAGAAGAAATTCTTGCGTATGAAAAATCAAGAGTCAAGTCTGCTATTCTAGTCGACTTTATTCTTTCTTTAGAAATCATTATTCTTGCCTTAAGTACTGTTGTTGAACAAACACTAACTATTCAGATTATTGTGGTTTCAATTGTAGCAATTTTAGCTACGGTAGGTGTTTATGGAATTGTTGCTTTAATTGTAAGAATGGATGATTTTGGATATAAACTAATAAAGCTTAGTAAAAAGGAAAAAAGTATTTCAAAAAGCATCGGGCAGTTTTTAGTAAAAGCACTTCCTATTATTATTAGAGGTTTAACTGTAGTTGGTACTATTGCTATGATTCTAGTAGCGGGTGGAATTTATGTACATAATATTCATTATATACATGATTTAGTTCATGCATTACCTTCTATAATTGGTGAGTTTATTGTGGGACTTGTTTTAGGATTTATTGCATTATTATTTGTTCTTGCTTTTAAGAAATTATTTAAAAAAGGAGCATAAAAAAAAGCCCTAAGATTAACTTAGAGCTTTTAATATATTTGAAAACAATTCTTATTGTTT
>JAHRWC010000190.1 GCA_019090365.1 Flavobacteriaceae bacterium | reverse complement strand
TATCATTAAAACAATATGATAATAGCAACCAATACTTAGTAGACTTAAGTAGTCTAGAAAGTGCTATGTACTTTGTGAAGTTATATACTTCGGAAGGAACACTAACAAAACGTATTATTAAGAAATAAAGAGTAATTAGTAACACTTTTAAGCCTTTTCATTGTAATGATGAAAAGGCTTTTTTTATAAGAGTTAATTGTAAGGTTTTAATTGTAAGGCGACTAAGAGTATTTTAATTTACTTATTTTAAGTAAATATACACTAACTCAACTTTCAAACTATGTTCAAAAAATTACTATTCACTTTAACTTTTTTAGGTGTTACAAGTGTATTATCAGCGCAAATTTCTTTTAATGATGCAACTTCTGGACTCAATGATTCTACTTTAAAAAGTGGTGTAGCAATAGGTGTTTCAGATATGAATAATGACGGATTAGATGATGTTATTCGTTTAAGCAATGCATCCGATTTAGTCATCGAGTTTCAGCAAGGCGACGGTTCATTCGTAAAACTTAATGTCGGAAACCTTGGTAGTGGAAGTGAATGGGCATTAACGATTGCCGATGTAGATGAAAATGGTTTTAATGATGTGATTTCAGGAGGAGCCTATAATAATTTAAAATTAGCTTTAGCAAATAGTACAGGAACAGCGTATGCAATTTCAACGTTATCAACTCCTAATATTTTCTTGCAGAATGCAAATTTTGCTGATATCAATAACGATGGCGATATAGACTTTTTTGGCTGTCACGATGATGGAATCTCTTCCCCATATTCTGGAGATGGAACAGGAAGTTTTACTTATGATTTAAGTCTTATAAATACTGCAAGTACGGTTCCTTCAGATAATTCTGGAAATTATGGTTCTATTTGGATGGATTATGATAATGACGGAGATCAAGATTTATATATTTCAAAATGTAGACTAGGTGTTAGTAATACAGGAGATGGAAGACGTAGAAATTTGTTATTTCAAAATGATGGAAATAATAATTTCACTGATGTAGCTGCTGCTGCAGGACTACTTCCATTAGCTCAGTCGTGGGCTGCTAATTTTGAGGATATAGATAATGATGGTGACTTAGATGCCTTTATTATTAATCACGATATTTTAAGTGAACTATATGTTAATAATGGGAATGGAACTTTTACAGATATTACAGCTGCTGCAGGATTAGTTGCTGATTTAACATCATTAGGATTAGGAATTCAAGTAATGATGGAAGATTTTGATAATGATGGTTTTGTTGATATATTTTTAACAGGAAGATCTGGAGTGCATCATTTATTATTGAATAATGGAAATAGCACATTTACTGCTGCAACAACTGCATTTCCTGTTGGAACAGTTGGTATACAAAGTGCTGCTGTAGGTGATCTTAACAATGATGGATTTATCGATATTATGGCAGGACATGCTACAGGTTTTAATAGTCCGTCAAGCTCTAATTCTGATCAACTTTTTATAAACAATACAAATGCAAATAATTGGAGTGAAATTATAATTAGAGGTGTTGATAGTAATATCAATGGAATTGGTGCAAGAATTGAATTATTAGGAGCTTGGGGTTTACAAATAAGAGAAGTGAGAGCTGGTTAAAGCTATGGAACACATAATTCATTTATGTCGCATTTTGGAATTGGCACTGAAACAACTATTGATCAATTAATTGTGAGATGGCCTTCAGGAAATGTAGACTTAATAAATAACCCGTCTATAAATCAAGTGATTACAATTAATGAAGGCGATTTCCCTTGTACTTCATCCACAACATGGGACGGAACAGACTGGAGTAATAGTATTCCAGATATGTTTACAACAGCAGTTTTTGAAGAGGATTATACTACGTCTGATGTTGGCAGTGGAAGTATTGATGTTTGTACCTGTGAAGTTGTTTTAAATAAAACGCTAACTATTGCTGCTGGAGATTTTTTAAAAACAAATAAAGACATTATTGTAAATGGAAATTTAATTGTAGAACATGAAGGATCAGTGGTACAAATTAATGATGACGCTCTTGTTTCAAATAATGGAAGTATAATAGTTAGAAAATTAACTCCAATTTTAAGTGGAACTGATTTCATGATTTTAGGAAACCCTATGTCTGCAGAAACTCGTGAAGGTGTTTATGGTAATGGACGTAGAGTTTTAAATCATATTACAGGTAACTTTGTTCCTAACGGAGCAGTTGGTGCGGGTACTGAAAATTTTGTAGATGATAATAATAATAACTGGGGAATTCATACTGGAACTTTAACATTAGCCGAAGGTTATTTAGTAAAACCTCAGGCAATTGGTAACCCACCAGTTGGAGGTCAATTTACATTAGATTATACCTTAGGAACTTTAAACAATGGATTAATTAATTACCCATTATTATTCAATACAACTAGAGAAGATAGCCCTAACATGTTAGGAAATCCATATGCATCTGCAATTGATTTAGATTTATTTTTATCTGCTAATTCATTAATTGATGCAGTGTATTATTGGCAACATATCACCCCGCCTTCAAATGCATTTCCTGGATTTAATCAATTAAATTATAACTTAGGTGATATTTCTATTTATAACCAAGGATCTGGTGGTACTGCTGCTCCAAATGGTGGTGGAATTCCAACTCAATTTATGGCATCAGGTCAAGGTTTTGGAGTGAAAGCATTAGGAGATGGAGATGCTGTGTTTAATAATAATATGCGTGTTATATCACCAAATACAGATTATCGTAGTCTAGATATTTCAGATAGACAACGAATTTGGTTAGATGTAAAAAATAATTCCTATGGATTAATTTCAAATATGTTAGTTGCCTTTACGGAAGAAGCTACTGATGGATTTGAAGGAAATTTCGATTCTAGAAGATTTGATACTCCAGTTTCTTTATATTCAATTTTAGATTCAGATGAAGAATTAGCCATTCAAGGAAGATCAGCTTTTAACGAAGAACAAAAAGTTCAATTAGGATTTTCTACCATGGTAGAAGAAGTTCAAACCTATTCAATTTCTATTAGACAAATTGAAGGAGTTGATATAAGTAATGCGACAGTCTATCTTTATGATAATGATTTAAATATAGTTGCAAATTTATCAATAGGTGAGTATTCATTTTCAAGTAATGCAATTCAAAATTCTGAAAGATTTGTATTATTATTCCAAGATAGAGTATTAGCTAGTAATGATGTAGCTTTTCAAAATATACAATTGTTGCCGAATCCAACAACAGG
>JAHRWC010000189.1 GCA_019090365.1 Flavobacteriaceae bacterium | reverse complement strand
GAGTTCGTCGGCAGCGTCAGATGTGTATAAGAGACAGGAAATATCAATTAATATTTTTAATAGTTGATTCTCTGTAGCAATATTGTTTATTTTATGAATTAATTTTCCTTGAATATTGTGGATTTTTATAATTAAATCACTGCTTTCAATATTCAATTTTGCTTCAATTGTAAAATGTTTTTCTACAGGATTAGGATAGGTTTTTACATTATAGTTTACTTCAGAAATATTATTAATAGAAAGTAAAGATTGTACTCCTGTAATCAAACGAACCAAGGACGGATTTAAAGGACGATTCGGAGTATTGGTTAATGGCACAGATGAGTTAATATAAATTGAATCTCCCGATTGAGTAACTGCAACTCCATTAGGTCTTGAAAAGGTAGCTTCTGAAGCTTCTCCATCATCATTTCCTCTAACTCCTGTCCCAGCTAATACTTCTAAATCATCTGGATTATCTAAGTTGATATAGTAAATTGTACTTGACGCATGACTTGCAATAAACAAAGTGTTTAATCCTTGGTGATAATCTAAATGACCATTGCTAGGACCACTAGTTGAACCACCAGGGGTTACATTGATTAAAGTTGCATCTCCATTAATATCAATTTTAATAATATTTCCACTTGAGAAATTAGAAACATATAAATTATCATTTTCATCTACTGTAATTCCATTTGGACAAGAGAATAATGCTCCAGAAGAAAAAAGTGTTGAAATACCTGTAGGAGTAACTTTTCGAATGGTGTTATTTCCACAATTACACACATACATATTATCATTACTATCGAATGTTAATCCTACAGGATTTGAGATTCCAGTACTAGTAAAAAAGGTTCTCACTCCTCCAATAACTTTGTAAATTGCGCTTACTCCAATATCAGATTGATGTAAAATTCCATTACTATCAAATCCGTTCCCAGAAGCACCAACAAAGTTTGTTGAATATTGAGATAGAAGTAAGCTTTGATCTAAAATTGAGACATCATTTGGTTGACCATCGCCATCACCTGCTCCTAAAAAATCTCCAAAGTCAGCGATTATAAGATTTCCATTAGTATCTAATGACAAGCCTCCACTTCCTTTAAAAGGATCGGTAATAGTTGTAACATTAACTTGAGCATTCAAACTATAAAAAAACAGGAATGCAAATACGATTGTAATTGTCTTTTTCATTGTTATACAGTATTGGTTGTTATACCAACAAGATTTAATATTTAAATATTAAAAAAGATAATACCGATAACTCTTTACTTGCTTATTGGTCTTGATTTATAAATTGACGAATTTTATTATTCATCAAAAATCTAGTTTTAAAGCATTCATTTTAATAAATAATCATTTTAAATAAAAGAGGTTTCTTCAACATTAACAGCGACTTATGTAACTAAAGTTACATTAATTCGTTGTGTCATTTAAAATACAACGACCTGTAAATCATGTAAATGTGATATTTGTCATATTTTTAATACTCAAATTAAAATAGTTTTCAACTTTTATAATACACCTAAATATGCCAATAAAAAGTTATTTAGCTCACCCTATAGAAGGTAAAAAAAGTGAGCTTATTCAAAGCTTATCTGTTTTAAATAACTGTGAAGTTATTCCTTCAGAAAACAAAGATTTACTGATTGTTATTACTGAAACAGAAGATCATACCCAAGACGATTTATTAAAAGAAAAGATTGAAGCTATTGATAGTTTAAAACTATTAGCAATGGTTTCAGGATTTGATACACCAAAAAATAATTAACATGAATAGTACTCTATCAGCCAGTGTTCTTTCAAGTAGAAGAAGTTTTATTAAAAAAATGGCAGCTGCAGCAGCAATGACCGCAGCAGCAACTATGTTTCCTGGAATTATTTTCGCTTCAGAGCAAGAAGCCAATATTCCAAAGGGTAATTTAGATTGGAAAAAAGGACCTTGTCGATTCTGCGGTGTAGGTTGTGGAATATTAGTCGGTGTTGAAGATGGAAAAGCCGTAGCTGTAAAAGGGGATCCAAATAGTTCTGTAAACAAAGGACTTCTTTGTGTAAAAGGATACCATCAAACTATGTGTATTCAAGCAAAAGATAGATTAACACATGCTTTAGTTAAGAAAAATGGAAGCTATGTTGAAACTCCAATTGAAGAAGCTTTAGATCTTGTTGCAAGTAAAATGAAAGAAACCATTGAAAAACATGGTAAAGATTCAGTTGCAATGTATACTTCGGGTCAATCTACTATTCCTGAAGGGTATGTAGCTTCAAAATTAATGAAAGGTGCAATTGGGACAAATAACCTAGAGTGTAATGCCCGACTTTGTATGGCAAGTGCAGTTACTGGATTTTTAACCACTTTTGGAGCCGATGAACCAATGGGTTGTTATGAAGATATTGATCATGCCGATTACTTTATTACTTGGGGAAATAATATGGCTGAAATGCATCCTGTATTATTTTCTAGAATGTTAGAACAAAAAAATACAAGAGGAGCAAAAATTATCGATTTTGCTACTAGAACTTCACGTTCAAGTACAGCATCATCAAAATCTATAATGTTTGAACCACAAACAGATTTAGCAGTTGCAAATGCAATATGTTATGAAATAATAAATAACGGTTGGGTTAATAAATCTTTTGTTGAAAAGCATTGTAATTTTAGTAAAGGATTAACCAATATGGGTTATGGTGTAGAAGACAAGTATAAATTTTCAGATAAACCCGAAAAAATAAACTTTGAAGAGTATAAAAATTTCTTAGAAGATTATACACCAGAAAAAGTTGCTAAATACTCTAAAGTTTCAGTAAAAGACATTAAATACTTAGCTGCTATTTATGGAAATCCAAATAATAAAGTAGTTTCATATTGGTGTATGGGTATGAACCAACACACAAGAGGAACTTGGATAAATAACTTGGTGT
>JAHRWC010000188.1 GCA_019090365.1 Flavobacteriaceae bacterium | reverse complement strand
GTCGGCAGCGTCAGATGTGTATAAGAGACAGATGTTAAACTGAAGCATACAAAGAAACAATTTTCTTTTTTAATGTAACATTCATTTGGTTTATTTTAAACAAATTGAAAATATTTTAACGTATTTTTGGCCCTTATGAAACGAGAATTAATAAATTTTAAAAATATATTCATAAATGATTATGTTTAAAATTGTTAATGCGAGAACGATTGTAATGAATACTTATACATGTTCTTAATTTTATAATTAATTTATTATTTAAGTAATACTAAAATTTAAACATGTGAAACAAGTATATTTTGATAATGCAGCTACAACACCCTTAAGAGAGGAAGTCATTAGAACAATGACAGAAACCTTAAGTGTGTATGGTAATCCTTCTTCAACTCATTCATTTGGGAGAACTTCAAAGTCATTACTTGAAAGTTGTAGAAAAGAAATAGCAAGTCATTTTAATGTAACTGCTGCTGAAATTATATTTACTTCTGGAGGAACTGAAGCTGATAATTTAATTTTAAATAGTTGTGTACGTGATCTAGGAGTTACACGAATTATTACCAGTAAAATAGAACATCATGCTGTTTTACACACAGTATCAGCATTACAATCTAAATATAACATTCAAGTTGAATATGTCGATCTAGCTGAAAAAGGAATGATAGATTATAATCATTTAGAGGAATTACTAAAAGATTCATCATCAAAAACTTTAGTGACATTAATGCATGTAAATAATGAAGTTGGAAATCTATTAGATTTAAAAAAGGTAGCTGATTTATGTGAAGAAAATGATGCTTTGTTTCATAGTGATACAGTTCAGGCAATTGGTCATTATTCATTAGATTTTTCAGAAATACCAATAGATTTTGCAGTTGCTTCAGCTCATAAATTTCATGGACCTAAAGGAATCGGATTTGCATTTATTAGAAAAAATAGCGGAATTAGACCTTTAATTATTGGAGGAGAGCAGGAGAGAGGATTACGTGCAGGTACTGAACCTGTGTATGCAATTGCAGGTTTAAATGAAGCGTTGAAAATTGCATATGCTAATATTGATAAAGAAAGAGATTGCATTTTAGATTTAAAGACCTATTTTAAAGATAGATTATTAAATGAATTACCTCAAGTATCATTTAATGGAAATTGTGAAGATTCAATTAATAGTACCTATACTTTATTAAGTGTTTGCCTTCCAGTAGCTTCAGATAAGGCTACAATGCTTTTATTTCAATTAGATTTAAAAGGAATTGCCTGTTCAAAAGGAAGTGCTTGTCAAAGCGGTAGTGTTGGAGGATCTCATGTGCTGTCAGAAATCCTTTCCGAAGAAGACCTTCAAAAACCATCGATCCGATTTTCATTCTCAAGTTTTAACACAAAAGAAGAAATAGATTATGTAATTAATGTATTAAAAGAATTTATTGAAAACTAATTCAATTAAAACTTCATCGTTGCTCTTACATTAAATACTCTTGGCGATAAGTAATTAGGAATTGCGTATTGTACTTTTGAACTTACATCTCTCACAAATGTATTTGTTATTGAGTTTTGCACATCAAAAATATTATAGATTTCAGCTCCTAGGGTAAGCTCTTTAAATATGCTCATCCAACCACTTGATCTCAATTTCTTTTCATCAACAATTACGTAGTTTACTCCAATATCAACCCTTTTGTAGTCTGGTAACCTTGTTTGGAAATCGTATGGATCTGCATAACTTGGTGAACCTCCAGGAAGACCTGTATTGTATGTTAAATTAAGATATAGTTTTAAATCTGGAATTACTTTTACATAATCCTGGAACAATACATTAAATTTTAAGCGTTGATCAGTAGGTCTAAAAATAAAACCTCTATCGTCAATGTTTTCTTCAGTTTTTAAATATCCAACAGTCACCCAACTTTCAGTTCCAGGAACAAACTCTCCTGCTAAACGAAGGTCTACTCCATAAGCATAAGCTTCAGCATTGTTGCTAGCATTATAACGAATACGAACATTCTCTAGGGTATATGGATTTACATCAGAAAGACTTTTATAATATGCTTCAGAATTTAAAGTAAATGGTCTTCCCCAAAGATCGAAACTATAATCATTTCCTAATACAATATGAATTGATTGTTGTGCTTTTACATCTGGAATAACAGTTCCTTCAGAATTTCTTAACTCCCTGTAGAATGGTGGTTGGTGGTATAATCCTCCAGACAAACGAAATAACATATCCATTTCCCATTCTGGTTTTAATGTCACTTGAGCTCTTGGGCTAAAAACAATTTCAGAGTTACTTTTAATTCCTGTACCATTTACCGTCCAACTATGCATTCTAACACCAGCATTTAACCATAATTCACTATTGCCTACTGAAGTTCTACGAGACCATTGAGCAAATCCTGAAAGGCGATCAATTTGAACATCATTGGTAGCTCTAATGTCTGAAAACGGTACAATTGGAGAATCATATGGATTATAAGGCTGATCATTTATGAAATCTTCAAGAGGAGGTCTTACAGAAAATCCAGCTGAATCAATAATTTCATATTCATTTACACGATCACGAATGTCTTCATGAGTATATTTAATACCATATTCATATCGATTTTCGTCAAGAGAAATAATCCCTTTGTGTTCTAAATTCACAATAAGTGCATCTAAATCGTTACGTGCATGCGTAAGCTGTGAGCCAATACCTTCACTAAATTCAACTTCACCTAAATCTTCATCACCAATGTTTGAATTTACTTCACCTATTCTATATTCAGCAAAAATGTCGAAATATTCTTGTTCTTTCGTATGATAAATAGATCCAATCATTTTGGCAGTATAGTTTTCAGAAACTACATAAGTACCTTTTAAGGCTCCAAAGTATGTGTCGTAACGGTCTTCTTCTTGTCCATCATAAAATACTAAAAGAGCAATTGGATCGGCAAGTGTACCAAAATTTGTTTGACGTGAGATTGGTTCATAGCTATATTTATTAATAGCTGCATTTCCTAAGAAACCTAATTCAAATTTATCATTAAACTTATAAGTTAAATAAGCTTGAGCATCTGCAAATGTTGGTTTAAAGTTTGTTTCAGTTTCTTTTGCATTTACAAAAAGACTGTTGTCTCTATAACGTAAGCCTACAATTCCAGTTAATTTTCCATTCTTAGATTTACTTCCTACGGAAACATTTGCACCTAATAAACTTAAATCGGCTGAAGCTTCAAAACTTGTTGGTCTTCTATATTTAATATCTAATACTGAAGAAAGTTTATCTCCAAATTTTGCTTGAAACCCACCGGCAGAAAAATCTACACTTCGAGTTAAATCATTGTTTACAAAACTTAATCCTTCTTGTTGTCCACTTCTAACAAGGAAAGGTCTGTATACTTCAATTTCATTTACATACACAAGGTTTTCATCGTAATTTCCACCACGAACTGCATACTGTGTACTTAGTTCATTATTTCCACTTGCACCAGGTAAAGACTTAATCAAGGTTTCTACACCTGCATTTGCACCTGGAATTTTACGGATTGCTTCCGGACTAATAGTCGTAATACCTTCAACTCGTTTTCTCTTTTTTCGAGACATTAACTCAACCACACCAATTTGTTCAATTTCTGTATTCATTACAGGATTTAGTTCAAATTCGGTATTAGGATTAACTGCTTTTACAGTTAATTGAACGTTTTTATTACTGATATGAGAAAAAGTAATAACGACTTCTTGATTGGCAGGAATTTTTAATAAATAAAATCCGTTTAAATCTGTCATGGTTCCATTTTCATCTCCATAGGTAACGTTTACACCAGAAACTGGCGCATTATTTTCGTCTAATACAAGCCCTTTAAGAGTTGCATTTTGAGCAAAAAGTGTTGTTGTTGAAATGAACAGTAGAAATAGGTAAGTAAAATATGATGTCTTCAAATCGTTGGTTATGTTTATTTTCTGAAAAATGTTGCTTCAAATGTAGCATTATTTCCTAC
>JAHRWC010000187.1 GCA_019090365.1 Flavobacteriaceae bacterium | reverse complement strand
TTTCCAGATTCAATATCAATAGAACAAGCTGTTATATTTCCATGAGTTGTAGTATTATAAGCTGCACTAATTATTACCGGATTAGAACGATCTGGATCACCAGATGGATTCCATGCTCCGTTCCATGTCTTGGTAACACCAGAACATGGCACTATAAAAGCTTCATTCGGTCCAAAATAGAATGAATCAGCTAGTCCGGTAAATGTTCCTGTTAACGTAACATCTGTACCAAAAGCACCTATAATTAATGGTGAAGTTTCATCTAAAGTTCCTGAATTTTCACGTCCTGCAACTAAATTAACTCTGGCTACACCAACTGCAGGTGCGCCTCCAATCGCAAATTCCCAGCCAGCTATTTCAGCTTCAGTAAAATAAAAGGTTATTGTAGCATCTCCTGGAGAAGCCTCATTGGTTGGTTGAATAGTAAACGTTTTGTCCATCACTAAGTCTGGAGAAGAACTACCATTATATGTCTGTGCTCCGGTACCAGCTCTAGAAACCCAAACATCGGTACAACCATAGTCATGTGCATCATTATTAGTAATATCACACATTGCATTCCCAGTAGCAACATCAGAATTATAAATACTACCGAGACCATTTATATTGCTATTGTATGAGGTAGCAGGATTAACAGCTGTTTGAACTTGTGTATCAAAAGAAGCTGTAACCAAAATATTATCCACTGCCATTCCATACAACCATCCTGCACCATCGTTATATCTAAAACGTACACGAACATTTGCCTGACCAATATAAGGGGTCATATCTATAGAGATTCCATTTACCCAAGGAGTTGTTTTAGCACTACCACCCGTTGAGGTATTTGAAAGTGCCTGAACAGAAGAAAAAGCTCCACCCGTACTTATCAATACATCTCCAATTTCTGGACTAACATCCGAAAATGCGTGATCAAATGTTAAGGTAGCTGAAGTATATGACCCTACTAAACTGAAAGCTGTAGTTGTTAAAAGATCATTTCCTTTATCACAATTACAAGCATCATCATTTGTAAAACCAAATTGAGTTAAATTACCTGTCGTTGTCCAAAATGAACTTGTCGCTGCTGCTGCATTTCCTGTTGACCAAAAATCTGATCCAGCGTTACCTGTAGTTGTTCCGTCGAAACTACCATCTTCAAAATCTTCATCATATAAAGTTACATTACTAGTTGGACTTGTTATAATATCTGTACTTGATATGGTCAAGTCAAAAGAGTCGGCCAATGTATTTGCAGCACCATCACCAGTGTTCCCATCCACTGTAAAATCAATAATAAGAGTCTCATCGATTTCTACTAAACCATCATGATATATCCTAAGAACCATATTTTGTGATCCTGTTAAACCTGATGGAAAAGTAAGTGTCGGTGTCAGTAATTCGAAATCTAGTCCCGTAGTCGTTGTACTACCTCCGTCAATATTGAAAGTAACATCTGCATCATCTGTAGGTGCTTGACTTATACTTAGTGGAACGTTTAGATCGACAAAACAATCATTTCCAAACCCTTCATCCACATTTCCTGAAGCGTTGTCAAAGCTAACAAGTGCACCTGCTGGTAATGAAGCAATTTTAAATACTCCTACAACTCCTTTTCTGCTTCCATTGATGTATTCATCAATAAACCAGAATGTTTGATCATCACTTGGATCAACATCGATTTTACTATAATCTCCATATCTTTCGTTTGTGAACAGTCCATTACCAATAGCAATTGTTTCTTCTGCTATTGTCATAGTACCAGCTGTATCACCTGAGAGTCTCCCTGTATAATATGAACTTACTCTAACATTCCCATTCGATGAATTTGGACTTGACATTCCTGTATATCCCATACCAATATTACCTTGATCATCCATAGCTAAACTTGCATTCCAGGCATGTTTATTATCTGCAGCTGTGTACGTACCTTCTTGAAATAAAGACCATGGTAATCCGTCACCATTTTGTCGAAATTCCATCCATCGAACCCCAGCTTGCTTTGCTGAACCACCATCCACATCAACTACAAAATTAAACACAGCTGAATTATGTCCTGCAAATTTTCTAAACTGAGCTTGATTCATAATCGTTGCTTGTAAAGCATCAATCAAAACTCCTCCACTTGGTTGTGCAAGGTTTGAAAAGGAACCATTATCAAAAAGAGAATTAAATGCTGCAACTGGAATTTGTTGTGGTGTTGCAGAAATTCCAGAATTACTCGTGGTTACCCAGTCTACATCTACTTCCCATAATTTTATATGATCAGAGCCACCTCCGCCCCAATTGTTATCATACATATATACAATCGGTAAACTTCCTGTTGCTGGTAAATCGCTATTAGACACATTAAATGCTTGTGGACTAAAAAATCCATTAGTAACAATCCCAGGTAATTGAAACCCTAGAATTTGAGCTGCTGGATTTCCTAGTAGCATTTCATCTCTCTCCAAAGCATAGATTTTATTTGCTGAACCTGTATTTTCAGTAATATAATAACCATCACTCCAAACAGATAGTTTTTGATAATCAGCAATTTGTGGAATAGTATAAACATTCCATCCAGCAGTAACTGGGTTTGGTCCATCAGAAACTGCTATTTCAGCTCCTCCACTTGAAAAAAGATAGGATACTACCCATCTGTCTGCAGCATTATCATAAGAAACAGTAAGATCACAACAACCACCTGACGAAAATATATTCGTAACAGCAAGTTGACCTGTAAGCGGATTTCCTGATTTATCATAAATTATGAAACCAGTGTTAAAAACTGTAAAATAATGATTAGGCCCAACAGCTCCTGAAGGGTCGGTTGGTGACCCACCTGCTGTATAAGCATCAAAAACTAGACTTGGCGCTCTACCTTGTCTCGTCTCATTTAAAGGTTTTGGATTTAATGATAATATATCATCTCCAAAAGTTCCAGTTCCTTCACAATATTCATATTCTCGGGATCGACCGTCTTTAGCTTCTTTCTCAACGTACTCATAAGGTATAAGTGTTTGTTTCGAATCTAAAGGCGCTACATAGCGCATTGATGAAGTATGTGAGGCTAAAAATGGTTTATTAACTTCTGCCTTTTGTGAGAAGCCAGTAAATGAAAAGCTAATTAGACATAGAAAAGTCATTAGAAATAATAGGCTTTTCATGTTTAAAACAATAGCCTTTTGGGGTGTTGATGGGTTTTGCATTTTTAAAGGTTTTAGTGGGAATATTCTTCAACTAAGTTATTAAATAACTTACAGTTAGACAAGAAATGTCATCATACAATTTCTTTTCCTGAAAAATAAAACCCAAGCCTTGATTTCATATTCATCTGTTATTAAATTTAGATGAATCTTTGAGAATTTATATATTTGATTTACAGTGATTTAAAAAACAATAAAGCCCTTATTCAAAACAATGAATAAGGGCCTTAATATTTTAAATACTCTTTATTTTTTAATTATACGTTTTGTCAATATTCCATCTGAAGTATATAATTTCACAAAATACATAGCTGTTTCAAGAAAACTTAAATCAACAATATATTGATTGCTATTATCATACTTTTGAGTTGAAACTAATCTTCCTTGTATATCTATAACATCTATTTGAGTTACTGTTACTTCTGGAGAATTAACAATTAATACTCCTGTTGCTGTCTCT